>CALJIU010000215.1 GCA_937974055.1 uncultured Neomegalonema sp.
GGCTCAGGGCCGGGGCAGGAACAACTTTCAGAATGGTCAGCATTTAGGGCCGCTGGCATTATATTTCACGGATTGGTGCGGATTACTGGCATGAACCTGACCGGCAAGATTTGAAATTCGCCTTACGATTGAAAATTTCGACAAAACTGGCCGTGGTGCCGACTCAGACCACCGTGGAAAAAGAGGACATCGGCAGCGTGAAGACGCAGCCAGAAATTGTCAAAACGGGCCAAATCTGCAACCCATTGAAATCGCTCAGTATTCATCTTAAGGACGATTAACGCATTTCGACACTCAACTGTTTCACGTGAAACAATTCGCCCGAAAGGCCCGATTTTGCGCCGTTTCGCGGGCATTTTGGCAAGGCGATGCCCCGTCGAGTTCCGTGGGCAGATTTCGGCAACGGCTTCGACGCGCGAATACCCTTGCCCCCGGCCCCGCATCGGGGGAAAAAGCGGGGCAACGCAGACGGGGAGACGACCAATGGCGCGCTACGAAACGGTGTATGGAAACTGGCAGGACGATCCGGAGGGCTTCTGGATGGAGGCGGCGCAGGGGATCGACTGGATCACCCCGCCCTCCCGCGCGCTGGATGACAGCACCCCGCCCTTCTATCGCTGGTTCGCCGATGCGACCTGCAACACCTGCTGGAACGCCGTGGATCGCCATGTCGAGAACGGGCGCGGGGATCAGGCGGCGATTATCCACGATTCGGCCATCACCGATACCAAACGCACGCTGACCTTTGCCGAATTGCGGGGCGAGACGGCGCGGCTGGGCGGGGCGTTGCAGGCCTTGGGCGTCGGCAAGGGCGACCGGGTGCTGATCTATATGCCGATGGTGGCCGAGGCGGTGGTCGCGATGCTGGCCTGCGCGCGGATCGGGGCGGTGCATTCGGTGGTGTTCGGCGGATTTGCCTCGCGCGAACTGGCCGTGCGGATCGACGATTGCGCGCCGAAAGCGGTGATCGCCGCCTCCTGCGGGCTGGAACCGGGGCGGACGATTGCCTACAAGCCGCTGCTGGATGGGGCCATCGATCTGGCCGAGCATAAGCCGGAAAGCTGCATCATCCTGCAACGGGAGCAGGAGCGCGCCGACATGGTGGCGGGGCGCGACCATGACTGGGCCGATGTGGTGCCCGGGGCGGCGGAGGCGGAATGCGTGGAGGTGGGCGGGGCGGACCCGCTGTACATCCTCTATACCAGCGGCACGACGGGCAAACCCAAGGGCGTGGTGCGGGCGAATGGCGGGCATCTGGTCGCGCTGAACTGGTCGATGAAGAACATCTATAACTGCGATGCGGGGGACGTGTTCTGGGCCGCGTCCGATGTCGGCTGGGTCGTGGGGCACAGCTATATCTGCTACGCGCCGCTGATCGCGGGCTGCACGACGGTGGTGTTCGAGGGGAAACCCGTGGGCACGCCGGATGCGGGGACGTTCTGGCGCGTCATCTCGGACCATGACGTCAAGGCGCTGTTCACGGCCCCGACCGCGATCCGGGCGATTCGGCAGGTGGATTCGGCGGGGGAGTTCATCGCGAAATACGACCTGTCGTGCTTCCAGACGCTGTTCTTGGCCGGGGAGCGGGCGGACCCGGCGACCATCGACTGGGCGGCGGAAAAGCTGGGCGTGCCGGTGATCGACCACTGGTGGCAGACGGAGACGGGCTGGACCATTGCGGGGAACCCGTCCGGCATCGAGTTGCTCGATATCCCTGTCGGATCGGCTGGCGTGGCCATGCCGGGATACGACGTGCGCATCCTCGACGAAGGCGGGAACGAGGTGCCGGACGGGACGCTGGGGGCGATTGCGGTGAAGCTGCCCCTGCCGCCCGCCTCGCTGCCGACCCTGTGGAACGCCGACGAGCGGTACAAATCGAGCTATCTGGCCGCCTTCCCCGGCTATTACGAGACGGGCGATGCAGGGATGAAGGACGAAACGGGCCGCCTGTTCATCATGGCGCGCACCGATGACGTCATCAACGTCGCCGCCCACCGCCTCTCCACCGGCGAGATGGAGGAGGTGCTGGCGGGGCATAAGGATGTGGCGGAATGTGCGGTGATCGGCGTGGCGGATGAGCTGAAAGGCCAGTTGCCGCTGGGCCTCGTCTGCCTGAACGGCGGGGTCAACCGGCCCCATGACGAGATCGCCACCGAATGCATCAAACGGGTGCGCGACGAGATCGGCCCGGTGGCGGCGTTCAAGCTACTGGCGGTGGTGAAGCGCCTGCCCAAGACCCGCTCCGGCAAGACCCTGCGCGCAACGATGGCCAGCATTGCGGATGGCACGCCGTGGAACATGCCCGCGACCATCGACGATCCCGCGATTCTGGACGAGATCGCCGAGGCGCTGCGGGGGTTGGGATACGCAAAATAGGGCCGGGGCGGTTTTGTCGCGCGCGCGGGTCGTTATTTCGACTGGGAACAGCGAAACCCCGCTTGACCCCGCGCGCGTGTCCGCCTAGTTAATGCCTCGTCCCGGACACACCACGACCGGCGGCGTTTTCGACTGATGGTCGACGGTGAGGGCGGGTAGCTCAGTGGTAGAGCAGCTGACTTTTAATCAGCTGGCCGTGGGTTCGATCCCCACCCCGCTCACCAATACTTTCAATGACTTAGGCTATCGCCTGACCGGCGACTTTCCCGCCTGTCTTTCACCCATCTTTCACGATGAAAGATTTCGAGGGCGGATGCTACTGAGCCGACCCGTCACTCGCGGATCGTCGAGCCGCCGTACCAACTTCCACCGCCCGCGCATCGACATTCTCGCAACGATCATGGACGTGATGGTGGTTCACCCACGCGACCCGCTCCGCATCCGGCCCATGCTTCGCAATCAGATCATCCACCAATGCCTCGACTTCCTCACCAGTCACGGACAGGCGCGGCTCGATCACGTAGAGCAACAAGCCGAAAGCGAGTAGGAGAGCCAGAACCAACGCGCCAAGATCGAAAGGCAGGAACAAGGCAAGGGAAATCATAGTAGGGCATTTCATCATATTTCGTCGTCTGCGTCGATGCACCGACGCCGGGGTGCGGATCGCAGGGCATGATTAATCAGGAGAAAATCGTCGTCTAATCCAGCACCCAATTGATGCCCATATTATCGCTGCAATGAAGGCAACGCAGAATGTGTTCGGATTGAACTGGTACAGGTTTTTTACAGCGGAAAGCGCCATCTCCTGAACACCTGCACCCACAAGTGCAGCGGGTAAAACCCCCCGCCACCTTCCTGCCAAAAAGGCAAGAAACGCTGAGGCGATTGCCAGAATGGGGTCAAGAAGTCTCACAACGAGCACCATTAAGAACCACGTCATCATCACGCCTTTCTGTTCCTGGTTAGAACCCTTCTAGGGCAAATTCAGGCCGCCACACCGATACCAACGCATGCGCCGAAAGGGATCATCGGCAGAGAGCACGCCGACCCGCCGCATAGGCTTCCATCCCATTACAGAACTGGCATTCGCCCTTTGAGGCGTATCCGTCCGGTCTGCCTGACCTGCCGGTGCTTGGGAGTTTGGGATAGTGTCCACCATCGATAGTGGACACTATGAGGCACTCTATGGCGCGTCGTCACAAGCGACTTTGGACGGATGATGAGAAGCGTTTGATCTGTTC
>CALJIU010000216.1 GCA_937974055.1 uncultured Neomegalonema sp.
GCCAAAGCGAATGAACCCACCGTCAGGCCAGCATATCCGGGATCGTCACGCGAAAGGTCGTGCCGTCGCTGGTGCTGTCCAGCAGGGCAACATCGCCGCCATGGCCACGCGCCAATTCGCGGGAGATATGCAGGCCCAGCCCCGTCCCCCCCTTGCGCACGCTGCCCCGGAAAGCGGTGAACAGGTTCTCACGCGCGGTCTTGGGCATTCCCGGCCCATCATCCGTCACATCGATGGCCACGCCATCCGCTTTCCGCGCCGCCGTAATGGCGATGGTGCTGCCCTTGCCGGTGCCGGTCATGGCCTGTTCGGCATTGCGGGTCAGGTTCTGGAGGATACGGAACAACTGATCCGGGTCCGCTTCGGCGTAGATATCGTCCGGCACGTCCACCGTCAGGTCGATGCCGCCGGTTTCCGCCACCACCGCATCGCGCACTTCCTCGATCAGCGTCGACAGCCGCACCCGGCGGCGCACCGGGGCAGGCTCATCCGCGCTACCAAACGTAAGCGTACGGGTGCACAGGTCGCTGGCCCGGTCGAGCGAGCGCAGCAGCTTGGGCGCGGTACGCTTGACGAGGGGGTCGTCGCTGCGCTCCAGCCGGTCGGCCAAAAGCTGTGCGGTGGCCAGCATGTTGCGCAGGTCGTGATTGATCTTGGCAACCGCTTCACCCAGCGAGGCGAGGCGCGATTTCTGCGCCAGCGAGGCACGAACCTCGGTCTGCATCGAAGAAAGCTCGCGGGCGGCATCGTCCAATTCGGTGCGCCCCATGCCGGGGTCGATGATGCGGGCCGCTTCGGGTGACTGCCGAAAATCGGTCATCGCCTCGATCAATCGCCGGATGGGCCGAACCAGCCATCGGTTGAGGCTGAGGAAGACGAGGGTTGCCGTCAGCAGCGATATCACGAGCGACAGCTTGAGGATGCGCAGCCCGAAATCCAGCATCGCGTTGCAGAGCTGCCCCTCCGACAACGTGATTTCCACGGCATCGCCCATCGGGGTACGCTCCACATCGGGGGCACCGATCACGCGGATCACGCGGTCCGAATCGCGGCGGACGAAGACGGTGACGGCATCGACGATCTTATCGAGGAAGGTGTCATCGTCGAGGGTGAACGTCTCGGCCACCGGATCGCGCAAATCCCCCCGCAGCACCGGAAAGCGGCGTCCCCCCTCTTTCAACGCGATGGAGCGGACCTCGGCACTGCGCAGCAGGCGCGTCTCCAGCGACTCGTTGCGCGGGGGTACGGCGAAATAGTCGATATCGGTGTCTTGGGTCAGATCCTCCTCACGCCCGCGCATGGCGATGGCGACGATATTCGCCGCCGCCAGCCGCTCGCGCAGGTAATCCTCGCGGAAGCGGGCAAGGGACGGGACGAAGATCAGGATCTCGGCCAACATGACGAAGATGATCGTCAGGATCAGCAGGCGACCGGAGAGGGAGCGGATCAGGGACATGGGCTTCCAGTGTCATGCCCGCGAAAGCGGGTATCTTGCGAGTTGCGGAAAGGTCCCCGTTTTCACGGGGATAACGACGCGCAGTTTACCCGAATTTCGACAGGAACCGAACGATCCCTTTTGTCCGGTCGCTGTAGAGTTTCGGCACGTAATGCTGGCCCGCCGCGCGCTTGCCCGCCTCGCCATAGGTCGGGTACGGCGCGACATAGCCCGCGATCGAGCCGATTTTCTGGCCGTTGGCGATGGCATAGGCCCAGACCTGGATCATCTCGCCCGCGCCCTTGCCGACGATGGATGCGCCGACGATCTTGGACCCGTTGAGCATGACCTTGACCAACCCTTCGGTTTCGCGCTCGGCTTGGGCGCGGTCGTTTTCCTCCAGCGACCAGCGCAGGGTTTGCGCCTTCGAGCCGAATTTCTCGGTCGCTTCCGCCTCGGTCATGCCGACCTGCGCGACTTCGGGGTCGATATAGGTAACCCACGGGATATGCGCCGTGCTGGCCTTGGCCCAGAACATCTGGAACAGCGCGTTTCGGATGACGACGCCTGCATGATACCCGGCAACATGGGTGAATTGCAGCCCCCCCGTCACGTCACCGATGGCGAAGACCTTCTTGTTGCTGGTGACGAGGTTGTCGTTCACCGCGATGCCGCGCTTGGTGTATTCGATACCCGCTTTTTCAAGGTCCAGACCATCGACATTCGGCTTGCGCCCAACGGCCATCAGCAGATGCGACCCATCGACCGTCTCGCCGCCCTTGAGGTGGATGCGCACGCCCTCGGCGGTCTTTTCGACCCGCTCGGCCATGGCACCCTCGCGGATGTCCAAGCCCTCTTCGCGCAGGCGTTTCAGCGCGATGGCGGTGATGTCCGGGTCATCCTTGCCCAGCGCCTTCGCCCCCTCCAGCACCACGACCTCAGAGCCAAGCCGCATATGCGCCTGCGCCATTTCCATGCCGATGGGTCCACCACCGATGACGATCAGGCGCGAGGGGCGCGTGCGGTTCTCGAAAATCGTCTCATTGGTGAAGTACGGCGTATCCTCCAGCCCCGGAATGGGCGGAACGAAGGGCGCGGAGCCTGTGGAGATGACGACGCGGCGGGCCTCGATGGTCTTGCCCCCGGCCTCGACGGTACGCTCGCCGGTAAAGCGCGCGGCGTCCTGAATGACCGTACAGCCCAGCCCCTCGAACCGCTCGACGCTGTCATGGGGCGCGATGGCGGCGATGACACTGGCCACATGATCCATGACCGCCGGGAAGTCGACTTCCGGCTCATGGGCGGCAATACCAAAGGCTTCGCCCGTCCGATGGGCATGGGCGTGCTTGGCGGCGGCCAGCAGCGCCTTCGACGGCACGCACCCGTAATTAAGGCAATCGCCACCCATCTTGTGCTTTTCGATCAGCACGACGGACGCCCCCATCTGCACGGCGCCCGCAGCAACGGACAAGCCGCCCGAACCCGCACCGATGATGCACAGATCGACTTTCAAGGTATCGGACATCAGGAATCTCCCGCGACTGGTTTGCCGCGAACGGCTTTGATGATGATGGGCAGCAGGGCCAGCGCGATCAAACCGGCGAATGGTCCCCAGACCTTGGGATCAGCGAAGATGTTGAGGCTGATATCCTGACCGGAGGCGAAGATCTCGCCCAGACCCGTCCCGATGGAGGTGTAGACCGCCGAACCGGGGGCGATGCCCAAGAACGTCGTCCACACATAGGTGAACAGCTTCACGCCGAAGAAGGCGGGCAACAGGTTGGCGATGAAGAACGGCACGGCGGGCACGAGGCGCAGCAGAAACAGAAAGCTGATCTCGTTCTCCTGAAAGCCCTTCTCGAATTTCTCCATCCACGGCCCCGCCTTTTCCTTCAGCGTCGCACCCAGACTGGTGCGGGCGGCGATGAAGATGCAGGCCGCGCCGATGGTAGCGGCGGTGACGGTGAAGATCGTGCCAGCGACCAAGCCGAACAGAAAGCCACCCGTCAACGTCATCACCGAGGCACCGGGCAGCGAAAAGGCGACCACCGCGATGTAGATGCCCATATAGGCCAGCACGGCCAGCACGTAATTCTCGTCGCGCCATGCGATCAGTGCCTCGCGGTTTTCGCGCAGCGTCTCGAAGCTGAGATAGTCGCCGAACAGCCAGTAGCCGATACCCGCCCCCGCCGCGATCACGACAAGCGGCAACCAGCGCCCCAAGCCACCCTTCTTGGGCGCGTCACCCTCGTCTCGTCCTGCCATGTCCTGTGTCATGTCGACCATCTTTCTCGATCCATCCATTCGCGTTTCACCTATCGGCTTCATGCAATAGAGGGCTGGATCGTTGTCATTTCATAGGGCGATCACATTGGGTTGAGCGGCTGTGACGCGGCTGTAGTATTCAGTAACGAACCGTCATGGAAGGGCCATGCCCTTGCCGAGCGGATTTCCGGAGGCGGGTGTGTTGGCGGCATCGGGTCCGGGCAGCGCCGCACCGGGCACTGGCGTCGTCGCGGCGGCCTCATCCGCATCCTTTTCCTCCTCTGCGGGCAGCAACACCTCGTCGAGCACATGAATCAGCCCGTTGCCCGCAATCGCGTCCATCGGGCCAAGCCTTGCGCGGCGTCCGCGCAGATCAGAGGCACGCGTTTCGCCGTCTTCCTTGCGAAATTCGATGGGCGCGCCGTTGAGCGGCAGCACCTTGGTATTGCCCGTTCCTTCGGCGATGCCGGTGGCGATATCCGTGCCAGAAACCTGCGCGGGGGCGATATGCCCGCGCAGGACCAGCTTGAGGAAATCGGGATCATTCTTCACGCGCGCGGCATCGGCCTTCGGGCGAATCTTTTCAAAGGCGGCATCGGTGGGGGCGAACAGGGTGAAGGGACCAGCCTCCGATAATGGTTTATCGAGTCCACTGGCCCGCAGCGCGTCGGTCAGCAGGCGATGATCGGTCGAGGCCGCAATCGCCTGCATGACGGTTTGCTCGGTCAGAACGGTCGAACCGCCGATGACCACCGGGTCCGGTCCCCGCCGCCGTGCGCAGGCGGAAAGAAGAATGGCACCGCCCGTAAGGATCAGGCCACGACGGGTAGGACGGATCGACATGGAAATATCCCACTGTTTCATTACACCGTCCGTTCTACAGCCATTCGAGGCTAGGGCAAGGCGGGGTAAGACCGCGATATTTCGCAACCCCCTCCCCGTTGCAAAGCCGCGCCCTTGCAGGTACGTATCTCCGTGCACTGCTAAACTGCGAAAAGGTCAGTCCCATGTCCGCATCGGCCTATGAATACAAGACCGTGGCCTTGCCGCAGACCGTGGAGGGCAAGCGCCGTCGCGGTCAGAGCGAGGCCGATCAGGTCGCTATAGCTTTGGGCGAGACGATCCATGCGGAGGCAACGGATGGTTGGGAGTACATGCGCTCCGATGTTCTGGCGGCGCGCGGGCGGGCGAGCATGTTTTCGAAGGAAGCGCCGGTGAACACCTACACCGTGCTGGTCTTTCGCCGGGCGATGGAATCGGTCTGGCCCGTGACCAAGGAGGCGGGGCGCGAAGCGGCTGCCCCCGTTGCACAACCGGCCCCACCCCGCGAGGAACCACCCCTGCCCATGATGATCGCCGATCCGACCTCGCCGCTGGCGAATGGCACCACACTGACCAGCGGTGGACAGTTCCGCGCCGACAACACGCGGGGCACCGTCCCGGTCAATCCACGCCCACCGCTTGGGTCGGCGCAGGACTGATCGATTACGAGCATTCTCGAACACAGAACCCTAAAGTTCTGCCAGACTGCTGACAAACCCCGTCATTTTGTGGCGGGGTTTTTCTTTGGGCGAAGTGACTTGGTTTGGTTTGGAGGAGAGTTGGGGGTTGCCTTGCCCTCATGCTGGTTTTGGTTGGATCGGCGTTGTAGCGAGGGCTATTT
>CALJIU010000217.1 GCA_937974055.1 uncultured Neomegalonema sp.
CTCGCCCATGACTCGGATGCCTTCAACCGCTCCGAAGCCGCGCGCGATCTGGCCCTCGGCACGCTCATGGCGCTGGCGGGCGGTGCCGATACCGTCGATCCGGCCCTGCCAGACGCGCTGAACACGGCGTTGACGCGCGGCGGCGACCCCGCCTTCCTCGCCCTTCTCCTCTCGACCCCCGGTCAGGAAGAACTCGCCGCTCACCTCGCCACGATGGGCGAGCCGGTCGACCCCGACGCGATCTACGCCGCGAAAACCGCCCTCGACACCGCCATCGCCACCACCGCCCGCAACGCGCTGCTCGCCGCCTATGAGGGCAACGCGGTCCCCGGCCCCTACAGCCCCGATTCGGACAGCGCCGGACGCCGCGCCCTGCGCAATACCGCGTTGAATATGCTCGCCAATCTCGGCGAAGACGGCCCCGCATCGGCGCTGGCACAGGCCCAGTTCGACGCCGCCGACAACATGACCGACAGCGCGGCGGCCTTGCAAACCCTCGTTCGCCTCGGTGGCACGGCGGCGGATGACGCCCTCGCCACCTTCCACACCCGCTGGAAGGACGACATGCTCGTCCTCGACAAATGGCTCACCGTTCAGGTCGCCATCCCCAACGAAGATGCGCTCGACCGGGCAAAGACCCTGCGCGCCCGCGACGATATCGACTGGCGCAACCCCAACCGCTTCCGCTCCCTCGTCGGGGCCTTCGCCTCCAACCATTGGCGCTTTCATCAGAAAGACGGCTCAGGCTACCGCTTCTTCGCCGAACAGCTCGAATGGTTGGATGGCATCAACCCACAGACGGCGGCCCGCATGGGCACGGCGTTCGAGACATGGCGGCGCTACGACGACGATCGTCAGGCGATGATGCAGGCCGAAATGACCCGCGTGCTGAACCGCAAGGATTGCTCCCGCGACCTGTTCGAGATTCTCAGCCGTTTGCTGGGGTAAAACGCGCTCGATCTCGCTTCATACCAGCGGCTAGAGCTTTTTCAGCGAACCTTGGTTCGCTTCAAAATCTCTATGTGTTTGTTTGGTCGCGTTTTCGAACCGCAAAACCGGTTCCCACTTTTGCTGAAAACGCTCTAAATCGGCACCATGCTCTCGTGGCAATGCTGGATCAGGGCGTCGCGGACGCGCTGGCCGCTGGCCTCGGCCTCCTCGGCCACGCCGTAGAGGGCGGCAAGATCGGCGGCGCGTAGGGCGCGCTTGACCGGGCCGATGGAGGAGGGGCGCATCGACAGCGCGCGGATGCCCATCGCCGCCAGCGTCAGCGCATCAAGGGGCCGCCCCGCCGCCTCGCCGCAGAAGCTGAGTTCCGTCCCCGCCTCGCCACAGCGGTCGACGATCATGCGGATCAGCGCCAGAAACGCGGGATGCGTCACCTCGTACCGACCCGCCGTGCGCTCATTCGTGCGGTCGGCGGCGAAGAAGAATTGCAGCAGATCATTGCCGCCGATGGAGACGAAATCCGTCAGTTCAAAGAACCGGCGTTGAGCAAACGCAAGGCTCGGCGTCTCCAGCATTGCGCCGATTTTCAGGTCGGTGGGGCGGGTGGCGGCATCGACCTTCTCGACCTCCTCCAGCAGCATGGCGCGGGCTTTCTCGAACTCCGCCAACGCCGCGACCATCGGAAACATCACCCGGATGGGCCGACCCTCAGCCGCGCGCAGCATCGCCTGCAACTGCATCCGCAGCACGACAGGGCGGTCAAGACCCACCCGGATTGCGCGCCAGCCAAGGGCCGGGTTCTCCTCGCGCGGCTGCTTCATGTAGGGCAGCACCTTGTCGGAGCCGATATCGAGGGTGCGGAAATTGACGAGCCGCCCATCGGCCTTGTCGAGCACATGGCCGTAGAAGCGGGCCTGCTCCTCACGGGTCGGCATGGCCTTGTTGAGCATGAAGTGCAGTTCGGTGCGCAAGAGGCCCACGCCCTCGGCCCCGCTTTCGTTCAGGCTGGGCAGGTCGGCGGCCAATCCGCCATTCATGTACAGCTTCACCTCGATACCGTCGGTCGACATGCTGGGCAGGTCGCGCAGGGCGGCGAAACTGGCCTTTTCCTGCGCGCGCAGGGACAGTTTTTCCTCGTAGGCGGTGACGACGTCTTCGCGGGGGCGGATGTGGATGTGGCCCTGATCGCCGTTGACGATCATCGGGTCGCCGCTTTCCGCCTCGCGCGTGACGCCCACCGCCTGCACGATCAGCGGCACGTCCATCGCGCGGGCGACGATGGCGGCGTGGGAGGAAATCGCCCCTTCCTCCAACACGATGCCGCCCAACGTGCCGCGCGGATAGTCCATGATCTCGCCGGGGCCGAGGGTGCGGGCGACGAGGATCGCGCCTTTTTCGGGCATCGCGGCGTTTGCATCGGGGGTAATCAGACGGCGCATTAGGCGCTGGGCGATATCGTCCATGTCGTCAAAGCGTTCGCGCAGGTAGGAATCGCTCGCCCCGCGCAGCTTCGCGCGGGCTTCGGTACGGGCCGCATCCACCGCCGCCTCCGCCGTCAGGCCGGAGACGATGTATTCGTGCAGCTTGCGCACCCAGCCCCGGTCATTGGCGAACATGCGATAGGTTTCGAGCACTTCGCGGTGTTCGCCCTTGTCTGCGATGTCTTCATCATCGAGCATCGCATCGATGTCCGACCGCAGGCGGCCCAATGCTTCCTCCAGCCGGGCACGTTCATGCGCGGGGTCTTCGGCGATGGGGTTGGGCAGCAGGAGTTTCGGCTCATGCAGATAGACCGGACCGATGGCGACGCCGTCGGCGGCACCCTGACCCATGATGTGGATCGCTTCGCGGCTGGGCTGGCCGTCCTCGCCCACGGCACCGGGCAGCAGGGTTCCCGCTTCCGCCATTTCCGCAATCACCATCGCGACGAGGGCAAGCGCCTCGCTTTCCTCTTCGGAATAGTTGAGGGGGCGCTCGTTCTGCACGACCAGAACGCCCATCGTGCGGCCCAGCTTCTGGATCGGAACACCGAGGAACGACGAATACCGCTCCTCGCCCGTCTCTGGCAGATAGCGGAATTCGGGGTGTTCGCGGGCCTTTGCGGTGACGACGGGGCGACCGTCGCGGGCGATGACACCGACAAGGCCTTCGCCGATCTTCAGGCGGGCTTCATGCACGGCTTCGGGCTTCAGCCCCTCGGTCGCCGAGAGTTGCAGCGTGTCCTGCCCCCGGAGCAGGTAGACCGAGCAGACCTCCGCAGCCATCGAATGGGCGATCAGGGTGACGATCTGGTCCAGCCGCTGTTGCCCATCGCCCGGGGCCGCCAAGGCTTGCCGCAAGCGCCGTAGCAGCAGACGCGGGGAGGCGGCACCCCCCGGTCCGGGCGGCACCGGTCCCACGCCCCAGCCGGTGGCGAACGGGTCGCTCATTGTATTCTAGGCCCCCCCTCCCCGGCCCTCGCCCACGGGGGGGGGAGGGGGAAGAGAGTTTTATGCAGAGAGACTGTCACGCTTCCGCCAGACCGAAGGCGGCATGTAGCGAGCGGACGGCCAACTCCATGTACTTGCGCTGTACCAGCACACTGACCTTGATCTCGGATGTGGTGATGACCTGAATGTTGACGCCTTCCTCGGCAAGGGCCGCGAACATGCGCTGGGCAACGCCGGTATGGCTGCGCATCCCGATCCCGACGACCGAGACCTTGGCGACGTCGCGGTCGGCAACCAGCCCTTCATAGCCGATATCGTCCCGTGCCGCTTCGATGGTCGCCTTCGCGCGCTCGAAATCATCCGCGCCGACCGTGAAGGTCATGTCGGTGCGCCCGTCATCGGAGATGTTCTGCACGATCATATCGACATTGACGTTGGCATCCGCCAATGGCCCGAATATGGCGGCGGCGATGCCGGGCCGGTCGGACACGTTCTGAAGGGTGATCTTGGCTTCCTCGCGCTGGAACGCGACCCCGGTGACGACATTGCTTTCCACGATTTCCTCCTCGTCGCAAACGATGGTTCCCGGCACATCCGAAAAGCTGGAGCGCACCTGGAGCGGTACCTTGTAGCGCATGGCCAGTTCGACCGAGCGGGTTTGCAGGACTTTTGCCCCCTGCGAGGCGAGTTCGAGCATTTCCTCGAAGGCGATGCGGTCGATCTTGCGGGCATCGGGTTCGAGGCGCGGATCGGTGGTGTAGACCCCGTCCACATCTGTGTAGATATCGCAGCGTTCCGCGCCCAATGCCGCCGCCAGCGCCACCGCACTGGTATCCGACCCGCCCCGGCCCAGCGTCGCGATGCGGTTGTCCGAGGACACGCCCTGAAAACCGGCACAGACGGCGTGCAGCCCCTCGTCGAATTTTGCGAGCATCGCGTCGGTATCGATCCCCTCGATCCGCGCGGCTCCATGGCTGGAATCGGTGCGCATGGGCATTTGCCACCCCTGCCACGAACGGGCCGGCACACCCAAGGATTGCAGCGTCAGCGCCATCAGGCCGCTCGTCACCTGCTCGCCCGATGCGACGATGGCGTCGTATTCACGGGCGTCATAGAGCGTCGAGACATCGCGCACCAGCTTGACCAACCGGTTCGTCTCGCCCGACATGGCCGAAACGACGACCGCCACCTGCCACCCTGCGTCCACTTCGCGCTTTACCTTCAGCGCGGCATTGTGAATGCAGTCCAGATCAGCGACGGATGTGCCGCCGAATTTCATCACCAGAATGGCCATGACGCCGTACCGGGCCGGAACCCGCCTCCCCCTTTAGAATGCGCGATCCTCCTATCCGGGGCGCGCCGATTTCGCAAGGACGGGCTGTGGTGGCGCATCCTCTCGGAAGTAATTTGAGGGTTTGCCATCAAGGACCGTCCGCGCCCAAGTGTCGATATGATATTTGGCGAAGTGACGCGACAGGTCGGGCGGGGAGAGCGCGTGGGTTGGCGGCAGGGCGATGGCGCGCTCGTCGAGCAGGAAGATCCCGGCATCGTCGAAGAATTCGTACCGTTCGACGGTCCGGTTGGTGGTCAGGAGCGGCACGTTGGAAAAGATCGTCTCGAAGGTGCGCATCGTCAGGCCGGTCTGCTTGCCCAGTTCGATATCCACCACGCAGCGCGACCGCGCCGTTATGTCGAGATACTGCGCATAGGGCATCCGCTGGCGGCTGAGACCGGCGCGGTAGCCCCAAAGGCGGGCGGCGATGCCGTAGATTAGGCTGTGCAGTGGGCTGAGGCTGAACAGGTGGAAGACGTAGGCGCGGCCCTGCGCATCGAGTTGCCGGGCGATGCGGGCCAAGGTGCGGATGCGGCGCAGGCGGGCGGTGCCGATAAAGCTGAAATCGTACTCCTTCGGCATTTCCTCGTCACCGGGGGCGCTATCGATATCGTGGAAGAGGGGGATGTGATGCAGGTCGGGATGGGCCTCGCAATCGCCCGGATCGAAGCTGTAGACCCGGTCCGCCACCGCGAAGGCGCGCGGGCCGATGGGCTTCACGGTGAAGGCGTCCCACGTGTAGATGACGATCTCGATGTTTGGAAAACGGGCCTTGATCCGCTCCAGTTCCTTGCCTGTGATCGTCTCGGGGTCGAGCAGGAGCAGGGTGTCGGGGCGAAACGCTGCTATCCGGGTGATAATCGCATCGACATGACGGCGCAGACGCCACGGCATCAGGCGGATCAGGCCGAAGCGGATCGCCGCCTTCGAGAAGAAGTCGTTGCCCGTCCGCTCGTCCATCAAGTCGGTCGTATGCCCGATCCGCTCGACGGCATCGCGCACCCGGATATCGTAGCCGAACGCGGTCATGCACAGGATGAAGACGCGCCGTCCGGCCACGGTCTGGGTCAGGCGACGGCGGCGGGGCGTTTCTTGCGAACATCCGGGTAGCTGCGCATTGCGTGCTTCGCGGCCCTTGCAAGCAGGCGCACCTGAAATTTCGGCTGGCTTATGAGCGCGGCCCCGGTGTCCAGTTCATGGCGACACAGGCAACCTTCGTCGGCGACGCGGTCGACGACCGCTCGTGCGCGTTCCGACTTCAGCAGCGCGGGCATGTCGAAATCTGCATCGCGAATATTGCCCATGTGCCACGATTCCCGGTCGTCGCCATTCGGGAACCCGCGCATCTCGCAGGGATAGACGTTGCCGTTCGGGTCGACCACGACGCGCAGGACGCCTGCGTTGCAAGCAACGGCCTCGTCTTCCTTGGCAAGGATTTTCAGGTGCTCCTCGCGCAGCATCTGGCGATAGGCGCGCATCATGGGACTGCCCTGATAGCCGCTGCGGAAATACTCGTCGAGCACCTTGCGATAATTCACCAGATCGAGCGTGGGGCGGTAGGTTCCGTGGCTACGGGCGGGGTGAAAGCTGAACTCGTCGACTTCCGTTTCCTCCAGCACGAACTTCACCAGTTCGGGGAAGAAGTGTTGATTATGATCGGTGTAGACGGAAACCGCCAGCAGCGTGATGTTCGGGTATTTCTTCGCCGCCTCCGCCGCCTGCTTCACGGTTTCGCGCCACCGCACGAACGCGCCTTTCTTGTGGACGAACTCGTCCATGTCCTCGGCATGGGGCGAGCTGATCGAGAAGAAGAGACGGAGGTGGCCTTTGCCGTGCTGGCCGAAATGTTCGATCAGGTTGATGGTCTGCTTCGTGTACCAGCCATTCGTCGGTACGCAGACGTACCCCGCGTTCCAGTCGTTCGAGAGCGTGACCGCGATTTCGGGCAGATCCTGCCGGATCATCGGCTCGCCGCCGCTGACATGAACCCGCTGCATGGCCGGGATATGCGGGGCCATCTTCTTCAGTTCCTCGACCGTCAGGGGCGAGGATTTCTTGTTCAGTTCGTCGATCACGAAACAATGGTCGCAGGTCATATTGCAGGCGGCGGTGACGAAGACGGTCATTTCCGTCAGGCGATGGCGGAACAGGATGGGCGCGAGGTCGGACAGGATGCGGGTCAAGACAGTTTCCTTTCACGGATCTTCACGGAGACCATGTATTCGTAGAACGCTTCGAGCGTGATGAGGTGAAAGCCGCGCCATCCGTCGAGGAAGGCAAACTTCACGAACATGTTGTAGAGGATGAAGACGACGGGCCGCAGGCGGGTGCGACGGTAGAGGGCGGCGAGGTTGCGCCTGCGTACGACAGGATCGCCCGCGAAAAACCCTTTCCACGAAAAGACAAGTTTCTCGTTAAGTTCTCGTTGCGCCTGCAGCGTTGAATAACTGTTGCGCCGCCTGATCCAATTCTCAATCCCTTTGGAAAAAGGGCGGTGTTCGAGGAAAGATTTCAGGAAATGCGCGCGACCATCATAGGTGATCCGCTCGTGCACTTTTCCCTCGAACCGTACTCGCATGGGCCGAACCACACGCTCAATATAGGCGTTGCGAAGAGTGTTGTGGCGCATCTCTCGCCCGAAGAAATAGCATGAGCGCCGGACGAACATGGCATCCACACCCTCCAGTTCGGTATCGGGCAAGGCCATTATTTCATCGAACATTTCGGGCGTGCAGCACTCGTCGGCATCTAGGATCAATACCCAATCGTTAAGCCATTCAATTCCATGCAAGCCGTGGTTCCGCTGACTGGAAAAATCATCGAATGGGCGATGAAGGAACCGGACGGCGTCAAACTCCATCGCGACCTGTTTAGTGCGGTCTTGACTGCCGGAATCGAGGATGACGATATCATCGCTCCACGCGACTGAGCGGAGGCAATCGCCTATATCTTGTTGCTCGTTATACGTAATGATAAAAACTGAAAGAGAGCATTGCGCGCGCTTTTCAATGAATTCGTGAGTTATCGAGGAAATGGTTTCACATTCGCCATCGGCTAATTCTTGGCGTTCATTGGACGCGGAAGTCTCAGTCCTAAATAATGTTGAGCCATCCAAGACAGTCACCCCATTAAGTACCCCCGTTAACTAATTCTGACTATGGGGTGGATGTCAATGTCATAGGCGAAGTTTTTTCACCCATAGAGAGTATTTTAGGAAAATGCACGATTTTCAATCGGTTTGGAGGGTGCCTGTCATAGCTCCATACTTTGCGTTCCGCTCACTTCGCTAGCTACCTGTCTGCGGGAGCCAGCGAGGGATAGGCCGTGGGGGCGGCGCACGTCTTTCTACAGATTAGGGGTGACATGGTTGGGGTGGTGAGGATCGAGGCGACGCGCACTCTCGCACTCTCGCGAATGTCGGGCGTCTCGGCGGCGGGGTCCGCTGCGTGTTCTGCTCATCCGCATTCCTCCACCATCCCGATATCGAGGCCACATTGTCACGAGCGATCACCTCTACGCGAGGCGGTTGCGCAGTACGCTGTCGATGAGTCATCACAAAACGAAACGATAGAGGACATGCCCCATGACCAATCTTACCCGACGCGGTGCGCTTGCCGGAATCGCCGCCGCCGCCGCCGTCCCCACCGCGCCTCTCCGGGCATTGCCCGTGGGAACGCCTGCCCCCGAATGGGATATCGCAGAATGGGTGCATGGTCAGCCGCTCAAGCTGCACGAACTGCGCGGTCAGGTGGTCGTGATCGATTTCTTTCAGCTTTGGTGCCCCGGCTGCAAAAGCTTCTCGATCCCCACGACCCTGCAATGGGAGAAGGATTTCGCCGAGGATATCGCCGCCGACCGCATGAAGATCGTCAGCATCCATACCGTCTTCGAGGGTCATCAGCACCAAAACATCGACCGATTGAAGAAATTCGTCAAGAAGACCGGCTTCGGTCATCCGGTCGGCCATGACCGGCATGATATCGACGACCGCCTGCCCAACACCATGATCCTCTACGGCACGCGGGGCACGCCGGAGGTGGCGATCATCGATAAGAACGGCTTGATCGCCTACCAGCGCATCGGCTTCTTCGACCCCGAAGAAAAAGCGCGCCTTATCCGTGACCTGATGGCGGCCTAATACCGTCCCGTCCGCGCGGGGCGATGCCTCAGGCCTTGTCATCCAGCAGGTCCGTGCTGCCCTCGATGGTCCCCGCCGAGGCGGTCTGCGCCTCGATATCCGCGCGCTCGTTGGCCAGATCGCCCTCTGCCACCGTGGCATCCGCCTCCGATTCCGGGGCCTGCGCTTCTGCGCGGGCCGTCTCGGCGATATCGTGTTCGGCAAGGTCGCGGGCGGTTGCCTCGGCCCGCCCTTCCAGTTGCAGCACCGGCACGCCCTGCGGAAAGATCACCTCGCGCGCCTCGTCCGGCATCGAAATCCCCGCATCGATCAGCGCCTTCTTGACCAACCGCAGCAGCGCCGACTTCACCTTCAGCGTCGAATAGCGATGCCCGTCGATCCAGTAATATACCTTTAGGTTCACCGTCGACGCGCCCAGCGAATCCACCAGCACCAGCGGCTCAGGATCGCCCATCACCGCCTCGTGCCGCCCCAGCACCCCGCGCACCACCTCCTGCGCGGCGGCGGTCGAGACGTCGTAACCGACCCCGATATCCAGCGCGCTTCGTCGGGCGGGGGCGGCGCTGTAATTGATGATCGTGCTTTTGAAGATCGCCGAATTGGGTATCTGGATATGATTGCCCTCGACCGATAGCAGGATCGTCGACCGGGTATTCATGCTCTGCACGATGCCTTGTTCCCCCGCCACATCGATGAAATCCCCGCCCTTGAACGGCCTGCGCATACTCAGCAGCAGGCTGGCGAGGAAGTTCTCGGCAATGTCCCGGAACGCGAAACCGATCACGATCCCGATCACCCCCGCCCCGCCGAGGAACGACACGGCCAGCCGCGTCAGCCCCGCCACCTGCAACACGATATAGAGACCGATCAGAAACACCGGCACCGCAATCGCTCGCGAGACGACATCGCGCAGGAAGGGCGATTCGATCCGCCCGCGCAGCATCACCCGCGCCCCCCGCGAAATCCATTTCGCCCCGAACCACGCCAGCGGCAGGATGATGATCGCCAGCAGGATATGCGGCAGCGCCAGCACCGCCGACCACAGCACGGCCTTCAATTCGCGCACCGCCGGGGCAAAGCTGGACTGGATTTCCTGCTGCACTTCGATGCGGTTGACCACCGCGACCACATCCTGCGTCTTTTGCGCCAGATTGCGCGCCCAGACCTTGTGCTCGTCGGTCTTGGCGATCCCATCGAGGAAGACGATCCCGTCATCCACCTCGACGCCAGGATTCTCGTACCAATTCGTCGCTTGCAGGATTTCGCGGATACGGCGCTCGATTTGCTCGTCCCGCGCAACCGGCTCGACCGAGACGGCATTCGTGGGCGAGGAGACGATTTCCTCCGGTGCCGCCGGATCGGGGGCCACGGCATCCTGCGCCAGTGCCGTGCCCGCCATCATGAGGGTTACCATCAGGGCCAGCAGCACTGCGAATAATCGGGTCATCATACTCGTTCTACCGTCCACACACGCCACCAATGAAATATGAGGCTTTCGCGGGGTATGGCAACCGAACCGGGAAAGCGTCACTGTGTTTCATCGGCCTCATCGGGCAACGCGCCCCTATCGCCCCGCCGGTCGCCCCGCCAGATAGGCCGCTCGTATCAATAGCAGACACACCAAACCACCCCCGCCCAGCGGCGGTGGTCCTCGAAAACTCATCCCTAAAACCTGCCCTCTCATGGAGGCGCTTTCATCCCCGCCAACGCCATCAGCGCCAATTCATGCACCTCCGCCAGCAATCGGTCGATGGGCCGCTTGCCTCGCTCCACATGCCCCGGCGGTCTGCCGGGACGCATCACGCGAAGCGGTTTTGCCATCCCGGCCTGCTTCCTTGCCAACCGTCTGGCTTGCCCCGGAATATCGTTCATCGCCGCAACCAGCGCCTCGATCCGGCGGCGCAAAGCGGCAGCCGATACCGGATCATCCGGCAAAATCTCCACACGCCCCGGCGGCGAAACGTCCAAATCATCGAACCCCCGCACGTTAGGCCCAAATCCCGGCGCAGTCTTGCGTTTCGGCGGTCCAACTTCCTTGCGAGGGTCGATGACGACGAAGACAGGCTTTCGCCCGCCCGACCCCTTCGGAATACCACCCGATGGGGGCGCTCGCTTCGCACGCGGCTTGACCACGATATCCTTCGCCGCAATCGCAATCAGCCGCCGTAGAGTCGACTCCGCCGGTCGCAGCAGCGCCAAGATCGCCAAATGCATATGCCGCAGCAATATCTCGCTATCACCCAGCATCGCCAGAATCTGCGCCACGGTGGGCAGCAAATCTTCGCGATTGATCTCGATGCAGCGGGTCCAACTCATAGGCGGCGCGTGTCCTCGTTAAATACAAAACAAGAACAAACGACATGAAGGCAAGCCAAATGTCAAGCGCGCGCTGCAACCCGACTCGGCAATCGGTCGATAGGCGATGGACTGTTTCTCCCTCTCCCCGCTTGCGGGGGGAGGGCCGGGGTGGGGGGTCTTTCAACCACAACCACCGTTCCCTTTCGGCACGCCCCCCTCCCAACCTCCCCCCGCAAGCGGGGAGAGGAGCTTGACCGCGCTTATTGGTAGACCTTTCCGTTCAAGCAATTGCCGCACTGCAAAAGCCACGGCAATCACTTGATAGAGAAATACTGTTGCCCCGAACGCAATGCGGCATGAAATGACGCTTTGCAGATGCGGGGTCTCTCGTAACTTTAGACTGATCCATGCACAAGCAGACCCCGCCGCTGCGCGGGGCCATCCAAGTGCGGGACAGCGAAACACCGCTCAAGCGATGACCCTGCGCACCCGCCCGACACCCATCATGCACAGCACCATGAATCCCAGCGCCATCCCGACATTCCAGTTCGCCATGCTCAGGCCGAACAGATCCCAGACGATATCGTCGCATTGCGGAATCGGCTTGCCCCGTTCTGCCGCCGCCTGCAACGCTGTCGGATCAAAGACCAGCGGCAAGTCCCCACCGCCAGAGCAACTGGATGGCCCCGGCCACCACTTCCGCTCTACCCCGGTATGGTACATCGCCGCCGCCGCCTCGGCAAAGAAGCCGATCGCCCCGATAGCGCCGAACGCCACCCGCCCCGCGCGGCCCGTGGTCATCGCCGCGATCAGCGCGCCGAGGATGCCGACCCCCAGCCCGTATCGCTGCCAAATGCACAGCTTGCACGGGGCCAGACCCTCGACATACTGAAAGTACAGCGCCGCCGCAAAAGTGGCCGACCCCGCCGCTGCTGCCAGCAGGAACAACGCCCTAGACGACATATTTCAACATCACGAATCCTCCGATCAACACGGCGAAGAACGCCACCGTCACCAGCCCCAGCCGCCGCTCGATGAATGCCCGAATCGGCGTGCCGAACTTCCACAGCAGGGCTGCAATCAGGAAAAACCGGAAACCCCGCGCAAGCAAGCTGACAATCACGAATGACGTAAAGTTCATCTGCAACAGGCCGCTGACGATGGTCGTCACCTTGTAGGGGAAGGGCGTAATCGCCCCGATGGCGACCGCCAGCGTGCCATGCTCGGCATACAGCGCCTTGAACTCGTCGTACCGATCCGCCTTGCCGTAGAATTCCAGCAATTGGATGCCCGCCGTGTCGTAGAACATGAACCCGATGACGTAGCCCAACACCGCCCCCGCCACCGACGCCAGCGTCACCACCCCGGCGATCAGCCACGCCCGGTGCGGCGTGGCCACGATCATCGGGATCATCAGCGCCTCTTGCGGGATGGGAAAGAACGAGCTTTCCGCAAAGGCAACCATCGCGAGGATGACCAGTGCATAGGGCGATTCCGCCTTTTCCACCGTCCAGTCATACAGCCGCCTGAGCATCGCGCCGTCCTTTTTCGTACCGTTTCACCGCTCCGTCTAAGCCTTCTGCCCAAGAAATGAAACCACCGCACGATCCCCGCTTGCGTGCGCCGTCTGCATCGCTATTCTGCGCGCGCCTGCCCGGGTGGCGGAATGGTAGACGCAGCGGATTCAAAATCCGCCGATGGCAACATCGTGGGGGTTCGAGTCCCCCCCCGGGCACCA
>CALJIU010000218.1 GCA_937974055.1 uncultured Neomegalonema sp.
AGGATCGTGCGCGCATCGGGCTTCATCAGCCCGAACAGCACCCCGTCACGGAATACCGCCGCTGCTTCCCCTGCCCCGGTGCGCACCTCCATCAGATGCCCATCGGCCAGATCAGGCCGCTCCCGCATCAGCGTCGCAAGCGCGGGTTCGCTGGCATTCCCGCCGGTCATGTCGAAGCGCTGCGGGTACACCTGCTTGTCCCGCGCCATGAAAGTGTGCTCACCGGGACCATACAGCCCCTCGTAGCGGCCATCCAACGAGACGAGCGCGCGCCAGCCTTCATAGACGATGATACGTTCGACGCCCAGGAGAGCGTCGGCGAATTTACGGATAACAGTCATTGGCCTCTCCTGTGATTGCGCGAGCCTTTCACAACAAGCGGAATACCTGTGCATTGGTCGCTTTGGCTGGGGGTTGAGAAAGAGATTGAGCGATTTCCGATGCCGAACGTGGCGGGCCGCCACGGGCGTAACGCGAGCGGATGTCGGGGGCGAGAGGCGGCACATCCGGAAACAAGCCGAAGCCCGATCCTTCTGTGCGGCTCCCCACCGCCTTCACCATCATCATCGCGCCGGTGACGAACCCGTGGTCCCCACTCCAAACGCATCGACCCGAAGGAAAACACGCGAGGGAAGGGACCGGCCCGACACCGGAAACCGTTTCAGTTCAGACAGCTTTGCAGGCTGTTACAGGACTCGAACCTGTGAGGCTTTCGCCCTTACCATTGGAGTGATGACGGGGATCGAACCCGCTACAGTCAGATTATCGGTCTGATGCTCTATCCAGATGAGCTACATCACGATGGGTGTGAACCACCGTTCCAGCGGCGATTGCCGAACACTGGCCTCGCAACATGCAAACCCAAGGGGCGCATGGGGACGGAGACATATTTTCATACGGACCTCCTTTCCTTGAGGCTCAGGCGGTTATTCGCCGAGGCAGGACATGCGGCGAATCGCGCTGCATTCGCAAGCCATGTGTTATTTTTATACCGCATCAACGCCTCACATGTTGCTATTTAGCATCATTTTAGCGATTGAACGCCGTAAACGAAACGTCTACACCCTGCCAAACCCACCGCCACACGAGTTGCAGATGAACTTTTCCCGCTTGTCCCCAAAGGGGCGCTGATGCGGTGACCGGGCGCTCTCGCGCCGCTGTCGCCTTCAGGTGCCCTTGCCCCCTGATTGTCGATGGAGTCTTCTCCGATGTTCCGCTGGTTCGCAAACCGCGTCGATCCCTTCCAACCCTACGCGATAGATGACGGCATCCCGCCAACGCTGACGAAATTCTTCGTCGCGATGCTTTGGCCTGTGCGCAAGATCATCGTCTTAGCGCTCATTCTTGGCGGTGCGGTTGCTCTGCTCGAAATGCTGATGTTTCGCTATGTGCAGCGACTTGTGGATATCCTTGGTGAGACGACCCCCGCCACGCTTTGGGCCGACCACGGCACCGAGATCATGGTCATGGCCTTTGTCGCCCTGTTCTTGCGCCCGGTTGTCGATTTCATCGCCGTCTGCACCATCAACCTCACCTATCTCACCCCCGTTGCCGCCCTCGTCCGCTGGCGCACCCATCGCCATGTGCTGCGCCAGTCGGTTGGCTTCTTCCAAAACGATTTTGCAGGCCGCATCGCCCAGAAGATCGTGCAGACGGGACCAGCGGTGGGCGACTCCGCCTTCAATGTGATCGACGCCTTATGGTACTCGACCATCTTCACCCTCGGCGCACTACTGCTGCTGGCCGAAAATGACGCGCGCATGGTGATCCCCTTTGTCCTGTGGCTCGCGGCCTATATCGCGCTGGCCGTCTACATCGTTCCCCGCGTGGGCCGGTCGTCCCATGCCATGTCAGAGGCACGCTCGGCCATGACGGGCCGGGTGGTGGATAGCTACACCAATATCCAAACCGTCAAGCTATTCGCCCATTCCGACCGTGAAGACGGTTACGCCCGCGAAGCAATCGAGGACACCTACACCACCTTTCAGCACCAGATGACCCTGTTTTCAATGATGGAGGTCGCACTCCTCCTGCTCAACACCCTGCTCATCGCCGGGGTGTGCGGCATGGGCCTGTGGCTGTGGTCGAATGGTGAGATCGGCGTTGGTGGAGTTGCGGCCAGCACCGCCGTCATGCTCCGCATCTCCGCCATGACGACATGGGTGATGTGGTCGCTGACGCAGTTATTCCAGAATATCGGCGTGGCGATGGAAGGATACGAGACGATTTCCCGCGCCCGCGAGGTCGTCGATATCCCGAATGCCGCCCCCCTGACCGTCACGCAGGGCGAGATTACCTTTCAGAACATGCGCTTCATGTACGGTCGCGAAGTCGGCGGCGTGCGCAATATCGACACCGTCATTCGCCCCGGCGAACGGGTCGGCTTGATTGGCCGCTCCGGCGCGGGCAAGTCCTCCTTGGTGAACCTGCTCCTGCGCTTCTACGACGTGGAAGCGGGGCGCATCCTAATCGACGGCCAAGATATCGCGACCGTCACGCAGGACAGCCTGCGCGCGAACATCTCGGTCGTGACACAGGATACCGCCCTGCTCCACCGCTCGGTCATGGACAACATTCTCTACGGTCGCCCCGATGCGACCGAGGAACAGGCAATCGAGGCCGCAAAGCGCGCCCATGCCCATGACTTCATCCTCGACCTCTCCGACCCCTCAGGCCGCACCGCCTACGACGCCCATGTCGGTGAGCGTGGGGTCAAACTATCCGGCGGCCAGCGCCAGCGTATCGCCATCGCACGGGCCATCCTCAAGGACGCCCCGGTCCTCATCCTTGATGAAGCAACCAGCGCCCTCGACTCAGAGGTGGAGGCCGAAATCCAAGACGAACTCGCCGAGCTGATGCAGGGCAAAACCGTCATCGCCATCGCGCATCGCCTATCCACCATCGCCCATCTCGACCGGATCGTGGTGATGGATGCGGGCCAGATCGTCGAAGACGGCACCCACGACACCCTCTTGGATCGCAATGGCCTCTATGCCAACTTCTGGAAACGGCAATCTGGCGGGTTTTTGAATTTGGCGGCGGAATAAGATGAAACAGCAACCGGCTCCCTACACACCGGATATCGGCAATCCGTACACGGCCCGTGACGAGAATATCGATCTGTTCGAATACGAAAACGATCTTGTCATCCTGCGAATGCGCGATGCTTGTCCGATGGGCAGGGACCGCGAAGCCGACTACATCGTCGCCGCTCCCTACACGATCAGCTTCGGACCACAGGAGGATCGTCGCACGATCACCGTACCCAAAGGAATGCTTACCGATCTCACATCGGTCCCCCGCCCTTTCCGCTGGCTGGTCGAGCGCGTCGGTCCCCACCTCGAAGCCGCGATCGTCCACGATTTCCTCTTCATCGCATGGCAAGACATCGAACCAAAGCGCCCACCCTCGCGCGACGACTGGCTCTTTGCCAATCGCGTGATGATCGCCGGGATGCGCAGGGCAGAGATCAGCCCTTGGATATGCTGGATCATCGCGCGGGCCATCGCCTCCAGCTTTTCGTGGCGACGATATGCCCAAGAAGATCCCCAACCCCGCTACATCAATCTAGACGCAGCAGAGTTGGAAACGCAGGGCCTCGAACCGTCAGAAGACGACGGCCTGGCAATCTCGTGACGCGAAGGAAACCGACATGACCAAAACCGCCCTCATCACCGGCGCAGCACGTGGTATCGGCCTTGCCACGGCCCAGCGGTTCCTGCGCGAAGGCTGGAATGTCGTGATGCTGGATCGGGATGCGGACGAGTTGGCCAACGCCGCCGCCCCGCGCCAAGACGCCCTCGCCATCGTCGCCGACGTATCAATCCCCGAAGACGTTGACCGCGCCATATCCGAGATCGACGCCCGTTTCGGGCGCTTGGATGCGCTGGTCAACAATGCGGGCGTCGCCGAATTCGGCCCGATTGCCAAAACCGACTTCGCCACGTGGCGGCGGGTCATGGCCACCAATCTCGACGGCGTCTTCCTCACCTCGCAGGCCGCGATCCCGCTGCTGTCACGCCAGGGCGGAGCCATCGTCAATATCGCAAGCATCTCCGGCCTGCGCGCCAGCACCCTGCGTGTCGCCTATGGCACCTCAAAGGCCGCCGTGATCCAATTGACGCTCCAGCAGGCCGCCGAACTGGGCGAAGTCGGCATCCGCGCCAATGCCGTCGCCCCCGGCCCCGTCGCGACCAAGCTTGCGATGGCGGTCCATTCACCAGAGATCATCGCCGCCTACCACGACGCCCTGCCCCTCAACCGCTATGGCCGCGAAGAAGAAATCGCCAATGCGATCTGGTTTCTATGCTCCGATGAGGCCAGCTTCATCACAGGTCAGGTTCTCGCCGCCGATGGCGGGTTCGAGGCGGTCGGCGTCGGCCTCCCCGCGCTACGCACGTAGCCTAAAGAGCAACGACCTGCGCCTTGCCCTGCTCCTCGGCCAGCTTGGCGGCGACCGACGCGACCGCAAGATCCTGTAGCCCCACCCCCGTGCCATCGAACAGCGTAATCTCGTCATCCGAGCGACGCCCCGGATGGTCGCCATTGATGACCGCGCCGATGGGCGTGATGTCGCTTTCCTGTACCGCACCGGTCGCAACCGCGTGCTGCGCCTCGCCAATGCTGATCGACTGCGCCACCTCATCGGTAAACAGCGTTGCGGCGGCGACCAGCGCCGGATCGACCTCCTGCTTGCCCTTCGTGTCGGTACCCATACAGGCGATATGCGTGCCCGGCTTGATCCAATCCCGCATCATCAGGCTGTCATGGGCAGAGGTAATCGTGATGATAACATCCGCCTCCGCACCCAACTGCTCACGCTCCACCGCCTCGAACGGCAGCCCCAATTCCTCCGCGACCTTACCCAGCGCAGGCAGCATGTCTGGATGAAAATTCCACGCCACGACCCTCTCGAAATCCCGCTGCTCGACCGCCGAACGCAATTGAAACTGCGCCTGATGCCCCGCCCCGACCATGCCCAGCACCTTAGAGTCCTGACGCGCCAGATGCGCAATCGACACGGAAGAAGACGCCGCCGTCCGCACCGCCGTCAGGTAATTCCCCCCCACCAACGCCGCCAATTGCCCCGTATCCGGGTCGAACAGGAAGATCGTCGACTGATGGTTCGTCAGCCCCTTATCCGCATTCCCCGGCCAGTATCCGCCAGATTTCACCCCCAGCGCCTTGCCCGCCCGGTCAAATCCAGACTTGAATCCGTAAAGCGCATCGGCATAGCCAATTGCCTCACGAATGACCGGAAAGTTATACGCATCCCCCTTCGCCATCGCGCCGAAGACGTTCTCCACGGCGGTAAATGCCGCTTTGCGGTCGATGACGGCCTTGCAGACCTCTTCGGAGACGATGAGCATGGGGAAATTCCTTTGGTTCGTGAGAAAAGAGCGATGCGGCATCTTCTCCCTCTCCCCGCTTGCGGGGGGAGGGGGGAGCAGTTCTACAACCAAGAACATCGCGCGAGATGTAGACCCCCCTCCCAACCCTCCCCCCGCAAGCGGGGAGAGGGCTAGATGCGCCGACATTCAGACGATTCGCGAGTTACTCAATACGCTAACCCACGCGCCGTCACCGGCCACAGCGTCTCGACCTTGCCGTTCCGCACGCCCACATACCAGTCATGGACGTTGCAAGTCGGATCACAATGCCCCGGTACCAGTTTCAGCTTGTCGTTGACCTTCAGCACGCCATCCGGGTCCGCGATGACGCCATGCTCATCCGAGCACTTCACGTATTCCACATCGTCGCGACCATAGATGAACGGCAACCCGCTATCCACCGATTGCGCCTTCAACCCCGCATCGCAAATCGCCTTGTCGGCCTTCGCATGGCTCATAACCGAGGTCAGGATGAATAGCGCGTTCTCCCATTCGCCCTCGTCGATCCGGTTGCCATCCTTGTCTAGAATACGCCCGTAATCGGCATCCATGAATGCGTAAGAGCCACATTGCAGCTCGTTATAAACTCCCGAACTGCCCTCGAAATAGTAAGAGCCGGTGCCACCGCCCCCGACGATATCGCATTCCAGCCCTTCGGCTTTCAGTCCCGCAACCGCGTCCTTCACCATCGCAATGGCGATATCGGTCTTGGCCTTGCGCTCATCATAGCTGTCGAGGTGCTGCATCGCGCCCTGATAGGCTTGCAGCCCCGCAAACTTCAGACCCGGTGCAAAATCGATAGCCTTGGCGATGGCAACGACGTCTTCCGTCGTCGTCACGCCGCAACGGCCAGCCCCGCAATCGATCTCGACCAGACATTCGATCTCCGTGCCGTGCTTCGTCGCCGCATCCGACAGGTCGGGCACGTTCATAATATCATCGACGCAGCAAATCGTCCGCGCGCCCAGCTTGGGAATACGCGCCAGCCGGTCTATCTTCGCCGGGTCGCGCACTTGGTTCGAGACGAGCACATCCTTGATACCGCCCCGCGCAAACGCTTCGGCCTCGGATACCTTCTGGCAGCAGACGCCGCAGGCTCCACCGAGTTCCTGTTGGATCATCTGCACATCCACGGATTTATGCATCTTTCCGTGGCTACGGTGGCGCATTCCCGCATTCTTGGCGAAATCGCCCATCTTCTTGATGTTCCGCTCCATCGCATCGAGATCGACCACGAGGCACGGCGTCTGTATCTCACTTTCATCCATGCCGATGGCGGCGGGGATGTTGTAGCCAACCTCGTACTCGTCGGAAATCTTAGTAAAGGCATTCATAGTTTCGCTCCCATCAAATCAATTTTTCATCCAAGGCAAGGACGCCATGTCCACATTGCCCCCGGTAATCACAACGCCGACGCGCTTGCCCTCGAAAACCTCACGGTTTTTGAGGATCGTCGCCAGCGGCACGGCACAACTCGGTTCGATCACGATCTTCATCCGCTGCCAAGTCAGCAGCATCGCGTCGATGATCTCCTGTTCGCTGGCCAGCAGGATATCGGTGACGTGGTTCGACACGAAATGCCATGTCCGCTCCTTCAGTGGCACTTTCAGGCCATCCGCCACCGTAACCGGCGCATCATCGGCGATGATATGCCCCGCCTTGAACGAGCGATACGCATCATCCGCTTGTTCCGGTTCGGCGGCATAGATTTCGACATTGGGCGCAATGGCCGAGAGCGTCAGGCACGTCCCCGAAATCATGCCACCACCACCGATGGGCGCGATCACGGCATCCAGCCCCTCGACCTGCTCCATCATCTCGCGCGAGCACGTCGCCTGCCCGGCGATGACGCGCGGGTCGTTATAGGGATGCACGAAATCCGCGCCTGTCTCCGCCACGACCTCCGCAAAGACCGCCTCGCGCGACGAGGTGGACGGCTCACACTCCACCACCCGCGCGCCATAGCCGATCATCGCATCCTTCTTCGCCTGCGGTGCCGTGCGCGGCGTCACCACCGTCACGGGGATACCCCGCCGACCGGCGGCATAGCTCAATGACAGGCCGTGATTGCCTGACGAATGGGTCGCGACCCCTTTTGCGGCCTGCTCGTCCGACAGCCCGAAGACGGCATTCGACGCCCCCCGCGCCTTAAACGCCCCTGCCTTCTGAAAGTTCTCACATTTGAAGAACAGGTCCGCCCCGGTCAGGCCGTTCAGGTATTCCGATGTCAAGATCGGCGTGCGGTGAATATATGGCGCGATACGGTCATGCGCCGCGATTACGTCGTCGAAAGTCGGAAGATTCAGATCATCAACGTCTTTCATGCCGCCTCCTTGAGGGTCGCTCCCTTGCGCGTCAGGCGATAGTAGTCCTGCGCGGCGGCGACACCAGACCCCAACGTGATCGGATAGCCCAAATCCTTCATCGCCATCTCAATCGCGGCGATCCCAGACAGCGCCATCACATCGGTCAGCGATCCCAGATGCCCGATCCGAAACGCCTTGCCCGCCATCTCGCCCAAGCCCACACCAAAGGACACGCCGTATTCATCGAAAGCAAAATCCGTCAGTGCCGTACTGTCAAAGCCCTGCGGCACATAGATCGCGCTCACCGAATCCGAGTACAGGTCCGGCGTCTTGGCGCACAGCGTCATGCCCCATGCGGCCACGGCACGGCGCACGCCTTCGGCAATCCGGTAATGCCGCGCGTAAACGTTCTCCAACCCCTCACCTAGCAACATATCGAGGCTTTCACGCAGCCCGAACAACAATTGGATTGGCGGCGTGTAGGGGTACCCACCCTTGGCATTCGCCCCGGCCATATCGCGGAAATCAAAGAAACAGCGCGGGCAAGTCGCCGTTTCACACGCCGCCAATGCCTTCTCGCTAACCCCGACGATGGCCATGCCCGTCGTCAGCATGAACCCTTTCTGCGAGCCGGAAACCGCCAAATCGACGCCCCATTCATCCATGCGAAAATCCATCGAGCCGAGCGACGAGACGCAATCGACATACAGCATCGCCGGATGCGCACATGCATCCATCGCTTGGCGTATAGCGGCGATGTCGCTAACCACGCCGGTCGCCGTTTCGTTATGCGTGACCAGAACCGCCTTGACCGCATGGTCCGTATCGGCGGCGAGGCGCGTCGCAAAGCGTTCGGCGGGCGCTCCCGTGCCCCATTCGCACTCCATCACCTCGACATCCAGCCCGTGTCGTTCGCACAGGTCGATCCAGCGATGCGAAAACATGCCGTAACGGGCGACCAGAACCTTGTCACCGGGCGACAATGTATTCGTAATCGCCGCCTCCCATCCCCCGGTTCCGCTGGCCGGAAAAGTGATGACGGTGCCGGTCGTCGTCTTGAAGACCTTTTTCAGATCGTCCAGCAATGGCGCAAGCAGATCCACGAAATTCGGTGCCCGATGATCGCTCGTTTGCACGTTCATCGCGTGACGCAGGCGGTCGGGAATATTGGTCGGGCCGGGAATGAAGACGGGATTCTGATCGCTCATGTCGCTTCCTCCAAATTTGATGACGACAGGATACGGAACCCGTATGATTTTACAATTTTTTTGAAAAATGTTTTCACAATTATACAAACATGGTCCATACTACTGTTTATACAAAAAAATTCATTATTCTAAAAAATGACACTTAAAAATAGGACCAAATTCCTAACCCATAACTCGCCACCCGGAGCACCACCTATGGCCGACGAAGCAACCCAAAAACGACCACGTGGACGCCCCAAGGGTACCGGCGGCGACGCACCTACCGGAACGGTACAGGCATTGGATCGCGGTCTGACCGTACTCTCCGCACTGGCCCGCGATGGCAAAGGCAGGCTGTCCGACATCGCCATGCGTGTCGGAATGCCTCCCTCCTCGGCCTATCGCTTGCTCACCACCATGCAGGCCCACGGATTGGTCGCCTTCGATGAGGCGGGGCAAGATTGGATGATCGGCGTCGAAGCCTTCCGCATCGGCAGCGCCTTCATCGCTCAGGTCAACGTCACCGAAGCCGCGCGCGAACCCATGCGCCAGTTAATGCGCGATACCGGCGAAACCGCGAACCTTGCCATCGCCGATGAAGGGGGCGTCGTCTTCATGAGTCAGGTCGAAACCCACAACCCCATCCGTGCCTTTTTCCGCCCCGGCACGCGCGGCCCACTCCACGCATCAGGAATTGGCAAGGCGCTATTGGCCGAGATGAACCGCGACGAGGTAGAGGCGATCCTGCGACACCGTGGCCTGCCCGAATACACCCGCCGCACCCTGACCACGCCAGACCGCCTCTTCACCGACCTCGAAAACACCCGCACCCGTGGCTGGTCCTTCGATGACGAGGAGCGGTATATCGGAATGCGTTGTGTGGCCGCCTCGATCTTCAATGCCCACGGCGAAGCAGTCGCGGGCATCTCGGTGTCCGGCCCCACCGTGCGCTTCCCTGATACACGCCTCACCGAAATCGCAGGGAAAGTCCGTGAAGCCGCCGCAAACGTGACGGCGCGGATCGGCGGTGTTGAGCCTGACCGATAGCGCGCCCTACCCGATTTTCTGTGAAATCCAGTTCGCGAAATCGTAATTGGGCCGCTCTAGGTGCGACAGGTGGCCGGGATCGGTCAAACCCGATGACAACCCCTTGAACACCCGCTCGGTGCAGCCCTTATCCTCTTCGTTCACGTCATCCAGCAACGTCTTGACCGTCTCGAAATGCTTCTGCGCGTCGGGGTCAGCGGCAAAGTCAGGCGACAACCCGCCGCCATAGATGATCCGCACCTGATCCGGCCCTTGCGGATGCAGCGATAGATACCAAAAATACCCCGGCGTCAGCGTAATCATCAGCGCCGGATAGATCGTCAGCAAATACGTATGCCGCCGCCGCTCACCGACCAAGCGCGTATTCTTGGGGTGCGCAACGCTGATCGCGAAATTTGGGTCTTTCAAAATCCAGTGATAGTTAAAGGCCGGATGACTGGGCGGACATTCCATTTCATCCAGTTTGGTAAAGCCACCGATGGTCGCACCGTGGCAGACCGGCAGGTGGTAGCTCTCCATAAAATTCTCGGCGAGAACCTTCCAGTTGGTGTTCCACAGATGCTCCTCACGGAAACTCTGGGCATAGTCTTCCATGCCAAAATCACCGACGAGATTTTCGACCTCGGCCAACTGCCCCGAAATCGGTTCGGCGTCTGGGTCGAGGTTGATCATAATCCAGCCAAGCCACTCCTCGCACCGGATCTGGGGCAGTTGATATCCCGACTTGCAGAAGCCTTCGTTATGCATCATCGCGGGCGCACCGCGCAGACTTCCATCGAGATTATAGGTCCAGCCATGATACGGACAGGTAATCGCCCGTGCCGAGCCTTCCCCCTCCAGCAAGGTAGACATTCGATGCAGGCAGACATTGGATTGAGCGCGCAGCTTTCCTTCGGAATCGCGCAGCACCATGATCGGCTGCCCCGCAAGCTCGTAAGTAATATAGTCCCCCGGCTTGCGCAGCCCGTCACCGCGCCCGACACAAACCCATTCGCGTCGGAAGATTGACTCAATCTCCTGCTCGCAGAAGTCTTTTGAGGTATAAACGCTTCTCGGCATCGCCTTTGCCTCGGCAAAGGGGCGCGCGACATTACTGCGCAATTCGGCGGCGGGATCTAGTCGGGAATCCTGATACGTCATTGAAATACCCTCGATAGCGACAGCGCAGCCTTGATGCGGCCCCGCAAAAAATCAAGCGGATTCAGCCAACATACGTTGAAATTGAACCCGAATATCCACGCAAAGGTTGCTTTTTGCTTGACGAAACCCATTTACAACCCAATCAGGGTGCGACACCCTGCCCTACCGGAGTGACAGAGACAATGAATAAGCGCGACTTTCTGAAAGGGTCAGCAGCACTAACGACCGTGCCAGCCCTTTTTCCGATGATCGGGAACGCCGCCACCACCGTTGCCGACCGTGGCCTCGCCGTGACCGCGTCGATACCCACGCCCAGCTACGTCTATGACAGCACACGCCGTGCCATGACCTTCTACCGCATGGACCGCGATAGCCAGGCGATGCACGCCTATTTCGCCCATGGCTGATGGAATGGATGGCGCTCCGGCCAATGACAATCCGGAGCAGCAGCGGGTCGCGGTCATCGGTACCGGCGAGCGGTTCGAGCGTGTGGCGGAGATGTTGGGCGCTCTACCCGACATGAAGGTCACCATCGGAAGCTTCGAGCCTCTCAAGAACGAGACACTCAAGCGCGAGCGTTCTATCGGTCAGGCCGTAGCGGGCGTTCCTGTCACGGTCGTCGTCGCGTCTTCGGCAGAAGAACTGCACGCAATCTTGTTCGGCAAGGGTGCGGCGGCGGTATCTGGTCCATTGAATGCCCTATTCATCGACCTGTCGGATGTGCCCGCCGAAGTCACAGGTTTCTGTGCCCAGCGTGTCGGCGTCCTGCGCAAACGCTATGTCAGCGCGGCCCGCGCCGATCTCGTCGGCCTTGCGACCGAAGACAGGTTTGCCGATGCAGGTGACCTGCTCACCCGCCTCGGCACCAGCCGCGAGCGTCAGGAACGCAGCCTCACCGCCTGAACTACCAGCATCGGAAATCGCCCTCACGGGCGACTTCCGATCTTCTGCTATGTCGCAAGACTCGCGCGCCGTGCCGCCAGTTGCGACAGGATCACCGGCGCAGCCAAGATCATCCCCACGACATCACTCTGCCAGCCCGGTGCCACAAGGGCGAGGCCCGCAATCGCCAGCACAAACCGCCACAATCCGTTCAACGGACGCAGCAAATACGCACTGAATGCCGCTCCGATGATGCACACACCCACGGCGCAACTAATCGATACCTGCAAGAACGACATGATCGTGAAATACTCATCCAGTACGATCAGCATCGTTGGCGCATAAACAAACACCATCGGCACCATCAACTTACCGATCCCCAGCATAAAGGCCGAAACGCCCGTGCGGAATGGATTGGCCCCTGCGATCCCCGCTGCCGCATAGGCCGATGCGCAAACAGGCGGGGTGATCTCGGATATAACCCCGTAATACAGCACGAACATATGCGTCGCCAGCGCCGGAATCCCAAGCTGCGCCAATGCGGGCTGGGCAACCGAAACGAGCATGATGTACAGCGCCGTCGTCGGCAGCCCCGCGCCCATCAGGATGCAGGCCATCGCGATCAGCACCAGCGACAGGAATTGCTGCAACGATGCCTGCGCCACGATCTCGAACGGCATAAATGACAGCGCACTGTACAGCCCATCGGCCATCTGCGTTGCACCATTCGTCACCATGAATCCGACCCGGAACGCAACGCCAGTCGTATTGATGACCCCGATCACGATCCCCACCGCCGCCGCCGCCGCACCCACGGCCAATGCGTATTGCACCCCCACCGCAAGGCTATCAAACAGCGCGCTGAACGGCTCGCGCGCCCGTGGATGCAGCAGACCTGCTGCCGTCAGGCCAAGCAGGATACCCGCCATCACGGGATCGAACCCCCCATTAGACGCTTTCCAGAGCACGAACCAAATGAACGCCCCCGGCACAACAAGCGTCAACGGTTTCGAGAACCCGCAGAACCCAACGATCACGCACAGCATCAGCCCGCAGAACGCCGCCATATTCGGCGTGTAGCCACTGAACAAGACATAGAGCAGCGCCACCAACGGAATGATCGTCGGCCATCCCTCACGCCAAACCTTGAAGAATCTGGGCAATTCATCCTTGCTATAGCTGGGCAAGCCGAGGCGCAGCGCCGTGAAGTGCACGATCGACATCACACCAACGTAATGCATCACCGCTGGCACAATCGCGGCCACCACGATGGTCGTGTAAGGCACTTCCAGAAATTCAGCCATCAGGAAGCTGGCCGCCCCCATAATCGGTGGCGTAATCTGCCCACCCGCCGACGCCGCCGCCTCGACACCCCCCGCGAAATGCCCCGGATAGCCCATCTTCTTCATATTCGGGATCGTCAGCGATCCGGTCGAAACAGTATTTGCGATGGAGGAGCCGGAGATCGTGCCGAAGAATGCGGAGGATACCACCGACACCTTCGCCGGACCGCCCGTAAATCGCCCCGCCGCCATCATCGCGTTATCGACGAAGAACTGCCCCAGCCCCATCCGCTGTGCCACGACACCGAACAGGACAAAGTGGAACACCACCGTCGACACGATCCAAAGCGTGACCCCGAAGATACCTTCCGAGGGGAAGTACATGTTGTTGATGAACTGCCGCCAATCGACCCCCGGATGCTGCAATATCTGCGCGGGCATGTAAGGGCCGAACAGGGCATAGATAATGAAGACCGAGATGATCATCGGCAGCACCGGCCCCAGCGTGCGGCGCGCAATCTCCAGCGCCAGAACGACAAGGGCAGAACCAAATATGATGTCGGGCGTCGAGGGATCGCCCTGCCGCAACGCCTGCTCCGCGATCTTATACCCAAAGATATCGAGGCCGCGCCATGACAGCGTCAGGAAGAACGCCGCCATGATCCCGATGACCATGAACACCCAATCGTATAGCGGCACAGACCCATACCGCCACCACCGATCCGGTTTGTGGTCGAGCGCACCCGCCGTGCGAAACAGTGGAAAACCCGCGAAGATCAGGATGAACAACCCGGCCAGATGGATGCCCATATGCTCGTGGTCCACGGGCGTTCCGAACCCGGCGGTCCACAGGTGGTAGAGCGCAAAAGCGATAGAAATGAAGTAGAGTACCCGCGACAGCGTCGGCCCGTTATCGCGGGTATTCAGCGCGGTATCGTACTTTTTCTCGATCTCGGCCAGTTCATCGGCGGTCAGGGTCCGGTCGGGATCGACAGTCATTGGGTATCTCGATTTTCAAAGGGACAAAAGAAAACGGCCCCGGACGTCTAATCCGGGGCCGTGGCAGTCGTGCTTATTTCAGCAGACCGGCTTCTTTGTAGAACTTCTCCGCACCCGGATGCAGCGGCACGTTCAGCGCGGCGATGCCGTCCAGCGCCGTGTCAGGCGTGATGACTTTACCCTTCGCGTGGCCATTATCCAGCAGCTTGCGCGTGTTCTTGTTCCACAGCGCCTTGGTGATGTCATAGATCAACTGCTCGTCCTGCTTGGCGCTGGTGGCGAGAATACCGCTCACCGCGAGGGTGTGGGTATCTTGCTTCACGCCAGGATACGTACCCGCCGGAATGACCGAGCGGATGTAGTAGGGGACGGCCTTGTTCCCGGTCGTGATTTCCTCATCCGAGAAGGAATAGAGGTCCATGCCCTTGGTATTGTCGAGCTGGATCATCGCGGCAACTGGCGTACCGGCGGCGTAGAAATAGGCGTCGAGCTGACCATCCGCCAAGCGTTCCGCACTCTGGGAGTTGTTCAGCTCTGCCTCGTCATAATCGTCACGGGTCAGGCCATGCGCTTCAAGGATCAGTTCCACGGCGATCTGCGTGCCCGAACCTGCCTGCGCAATACCGACGCGCTTACCCTTCAGGTCTTTCAGGCTTTTCAGCTTGCCGCCTTTCGGCAGCACGAGGTGCAGATCTTCAGGGAAGAGATTGGCGATAACGCGCAGGTCGGGTTTGGCGTTATCCTTGAACTTCGCTTCACCATGATAGGCGAAGTAAAGCGTCGCCGCACCCGTAAGGCCCGCTTCCATCTGACCTGCCTGAATCGCGGTCACGTTATGCGCGGAGGCATTGGTCGACTGCGCGATGGCCACGAGGCCTGGAACGCCGCAAGAGCCACCCTTGTCGCATTCGCGAGAGCCGGGGGGGTTCGAGATTGCATTGGCGATGGCCCCGCCGATGGGGAAATACGTGCCGCCCGCGCCGCCCGTGCCGATGCGGAAGAACTTCATTTCCTGCGCAGTTGCGACGCCCGCGAATAGAACCGCTGCGGCCAGTGCCGTCCCGGTGAATGTCTTCATCAGTCCCATACCGATAGTCTCCCATTATGATATCATTGGCCCGCCTAGAATTGGCGATAGACACTGACAGACTACGGTGACTGCATATAAGGTCAATACATCTATTAATTTCTTATCTATCGGATTTTCTGATAGGTCTGGCTGTCATGAAGCTGAATCAGATCGCCGCTTTTCGGGAAGTCATGCGCACTGGCACGATGTCGGCAGCCGCACGAAACCTCTCGCGCAGCCAGCCCGCCATAAGCGGTCTGATATCCTCGCTGGAAGCGGATATCGGCGTGAAACTCTTCACCCGCGACGGGGGGCGGCTGCACCCTGTGCCTGAGGCTTACTATCTACTCGAAGAGGCGAACCAGATCCTCGGTCGTCTGGAAACCGCGACCACGATGATGAAGGGTATTCGCAGCACGGATCGCGGCACCATCCAGATTGCCTCGATGCCCGGTCCGTCGGTCTTCGTCCTGCCGGGAATCGTGTCCGACTTCGTCGCCGACCGAAGCGAGGTTTCCGTATCCCTCACGTCGCGCAGTTCGACTATCGTGCATCAGCTTGTCGCTTCGCAGCAATACGATATCGGTTTTGCCGACACCCAGCCCGACCTCCAGACCGAAACCTCGCTGATGACCGCCGAAGCCTACTCGTTTCGCTGTTATTGCGCGCTCCACCCCGACGACCCGCTTGCACGTCAAGAATACATCTCACCCACCGATCTCGATGGACGCCCAATGGCCGCCCTCTACGGCGATCACCCGACACGACGCGCAACGGAAGACAACTTCACCAATGAAACCGCACATTTCGCCCTTCGCTTTGAGGCCCAATATTTCATCCCACTGCTAACCTATGTCGAGCACCGTCTGGCCAATGCGATTGTCGATGCGATCACGGTGGAAGGGTACACAAATTACTGTAACGGCGACGCGGCACTGATTTTCCGGCCTTTCGTCCCCGATATATATCTGGACACACGGTTGCTGATGCCCCGACACAATCGGCGGTCGCATCTATCGTCTGCATTCGTCGATGTTCTGCGCAGCCGCCTAAAGGATATCCAGCGGCGCTACCCTTGATCGAAATGCGTGTGGATATCGCAGCGCAAAAGAAAACGACGATCCCCCCTTTTTTTCATGCTCATCTCGTGAAATAGGAACACGGCAACGCTCACATCCTGACCGGAGCCTGCATCAATGACGATCCGCGAAGCCCTGACCTTCGACGATGTCCTGCTCGTCCCCGCCGAAAGCTCGATCATCCCGGCTGACGCCGATACGCGCACACAGGTGACGAAGGAAATTTCGCTCAATATCCCGCTGCTCTCTTCCGCGATGGATACCGTCACGGAATACGACATGGCGATTGCAATGGCGCAGGCGGGCGGCATGGGCGTGATCCACCGCAACCTCGATATCGAGGAACAGGCGGCACAGGTAGGCCGCGTCAAGCGCTTCGAGCAAGGTATCGTCTACGATCCTGTCACCCTCTCCCCTGACCAGACCATTGCCGATGCGCGCAAATTACAGGAAGAAAAGCGAATCACCGGCTTTCCTGTGGTCGATCCGAAGACACGCGGATTGCTCGGCATCCTGACCAATCGCGACATGCGCTTTGCCGATAACCCGGACACGCCGGTCAGCGCCCTGATGACCGCCGAAAACCTCGCCACGATCCGCGAACCCATCGACCATGCGCAGGCCAAGAGCCTGCTTCGCGAGCGCCGCATCGAAAAGCTGATCATCGTCGATGACCAGAACCGCTGCGTCGGCCTGTTGACGGTCAAGGATATCGAGAAATCGACCCTCAACCCCAATGCGTGTAAGGACTCCGCCGGACGCCTCCGCGTCGCCGCCGCCTCCACGGTGGGCGATGCCGGGTTCGAGCGTTCCGCCGCCCTGATCGAAGCGGGCGTCGACCTCTTGGTGATCGACACGGCCCACGGACACTCCAAAAGCGTCTCTGTCGCCGTCGAACGGGTCAAGGCCCGCTCCAATGCCGTGCAAGTCGTCGCGGGCAACGTCGCCACAGCCGCCGCCACCCGCGCGCTGATCGACGCGGGCGCGGATGCCGTGAAAGTCGGCATCGGCCCCGGCTCGATCTGCACCACCCGCATCGTTGCGGGCGTCGGCGTCCCCCAGCTTACCGCCCTCATCGACTGTGCCGAAGCCGCCGCTGATAGCGGCGTGCCCGTCATTGCCGATGGCGGCATCAAATTCTCAGGTGATCTAGCCAAAGCAATCGCGGCGGGCGCACATTGTGCCATGATCGGCTCGATGCTGGCCGGAACCGAAGAATCCCCCGGTGACGTCTTCACCTACCAAGGCCGCGCCTACAAATCCTACCGGGGCATGGGGTCAGTCGCCGCGATGGCCCGTGGCTCCGCCGACCGCTATTTCCAAAAGGAAGTGCGCGACACGATGAAACTTGTTCCTGAAGGCATCGAGGGGCAAGTCCCGTTCAAAGGCCCGGTCGGCAACGTCATCCATCAACTCGTCGGCGGCCTGCGTGCCGCAATGGGTTATACCGGCACCGAAACCATCGACTCGCTGCGTAAGGACGCCGAATTCGTCCGCATCACCAATGCGGGTTTGCGCGAAAGCCACGCCCATGACGTGACGATCACGCGCGAATCGCCAAACTATCGCATGGGGTCATAAGGCGCAGTAATGGATGACCGCTTCACGCCCGAACTACGCCGCGCCGTGATGCGGGTTTGCCCGGAATATTTCACCCTGCCACGAGACGATCGCGAGGCATATTACGGTCGTCTCGACAGTGACCGTATAAACGCGCTCTATGCCCACCTCCTCGATGAACTCTTCGATATTGAAGCGACAACGCATGACGAAGTGGACGTCGCCGTTTCGTCGCTGGAAACGTCGGAGAACAAGCGCCTCGCCGCCGCACTACTGCCACTACAAGGCATCGGGGACGATTGTTTCTGGCTCAACGAAGTCATGGGCGACCGCCTGTTGACGGATTTCGAGACGCTGCGCGACTATGATTCCCATGATTACGCCGTTCAGGAGGAACATCGCACCCGCGCAGATGCCACATATATCCCCAAACCCTATCGCGGCTCACTCTATGCCGAATGGGCACGTCTGTTCGGTGAAGAAAGCGAACTTATATACGCCACCCTCTTCTGCGCTGCCGGCTACCTGTTGTGCCAAATCGAGGAGGCGGGTGAAGCGGCAATCGAACGGTTGGTCCCGCACCGCATCGTACGCGGCCCCAAGGATGGGCAATCCGCCGCAAATGGTACGATCATGGACATCCGGGTCGACGCAGATGGATTCGAAGAGATCTACGAACAACTGAACGACCGCTTTCACACGTACCAGCGCGACCGCTACGAAACCCTATTGAAGCGGTGGGACCGAACCACCCCAGCCGAGGCTTGGGTGATCGACCGCACCACCCCCGGCGACCACGAATGGACCTTCATTTTCTCCAATAAGGGAGCGCTGGGCAAAGTACGCTTGCGTCACTTCCTATCCGACTGCCACGCTATTGCGGGCGATCGGCACCCCCTCGATGCGATGACCACAGAAGAACGAGCGCGCGCGACCCGTTTCCTCGAAGAGCAACACGCGCAAATCATGACCGACTTCGACCCAAAGGTCCGCACTCTACGCCCCCGCATCAAACTGGTGCTGCCACCTCATATCATCCACCCTCTTGATCCATAACGCGCCATGACCCCCACCGCCCGCCTCGCCGCCGCCGCTAGTATCCTCGACACGCTCGACCCGGCGCGCCCCGTCGAGCAACAGTTGAAGTCATGGGCACGCGCAAACCGCTATGCCGGATCAAAAGACCGCCGCGCCATCGCTGACCGCGTTTATACCGTCCTCCGCCGCCGCCGAACCTGCGCCGCACAAGGGGGTGGCGACACAGGCCGGGCGCTGGTGCTCGGATCATTGGCGATTGCCGACGGCCTTATCCCGGCGGCGATAGCTGAGTTATGCACTGGCGGATACGGCCTCGCCCCCTTGTCTAAAGACGAGCGAACATCACTGGATAGCGCCCCGTCATATCCTTCGGATGCTGCAAGATTGGATTGGCCAGATTGGCTTTGGGAAGAGGCCCAGTCAGCTTTCGGCATGGATACCGAGCGTGAACTCGATGCCCTACGCCTACGCGCCCCCATTGACCTGCGCGTCAACACACTGAAAGCAACCATCGAACAAGCTTCAGAATCAATCAGAGAGTCCGGCTTCAATCCCGAACAAGTCGGCCCCCTCGCCCTGCGCCTAGACCCCGGCGCACCCGTCTTTCGGATGCAAGCCTATCTCGACGGCTTGGTCGAATTGCAGGATGCCGGATCGCAGATCATCGCGGCGGCGACCGGTGCAAAACCGGGCGAAATGGTGCTAGATTTCTGCGCTGGCGCTGGCGGAAAAACCCTCGCCCTCGCGGCGGATATGCAGAACCGTGGAAAATTAATCGCCCATGACATCAACTCCGTGCGCATGGCGGGCCTGAGTGATCGAGCGATCCGCGCCGGTGCCACCTGCATCACCCAAATGCCGACCCATGCCTTGCACGAAAACTGCGACCGGGTACTGGTCGATGCCCCATGTTCAGGCTCCGGCTCTTGGCGACGCGACCCGGCGGGCAAATGGGCGTTGACAGCAGAGAAACTGAACGACCTGACCACCATGCAGGATGATGCCTTGGACAATGCGGCACGCCATGTACGCCCCGGCGGCACCCTCACCTACGCCACATGTTCCATACTGCGGCCAGAAAACGAAGCGCGCGTCGCTGCATTTCTGACGCGACATGCTGGATACAGCCTTCTTGCCGAACACCGCCTTCATCCTGCCCGCAATGCGTGTGATGGCTTCTACTCGGCAATACTTCAGCGTGACGATTAACACGCTATTAACCACACTAACCTATGCGTTAAGAAAGACGACGCCGGTACACGGCGAGGGGTTGAGCATGTTTGGATCGTTGTTATCGGAAACCACGGAAATACTACATGGCGTGGCCGCTATGGCGATATTTTCACGGCGCACAAGAGATCGCCAATCTGGACTGCCGCCTGACTTCTCGATCCTCGAAAATGCGCTTGGCAGCTTTTTCATCACCGATGCGCTCGGCGTAATAATCGAACAAAACGACAGCGCCCGCGCCCTTGCCATCAGCCTCGGAACCACCGTCACGGCAGGTTCCAAGATGCGTACCCTTTTGGGCAACAACACGGATGCCGATGCGGCGATCTATCGGGTAATGCGCCGCGCCGCCGCCGAAGGTGTCGCTTTCGAGACGTTCCCGGTCGTGGTGGCAGGCCAACCATCTGACCTTGAGATCGAGATTGCGAGACAACGAAACCCCCGTTTTTTCCTTTGGTCGATTACCGTCACCGCAAAACCCCCGGCTCAAGACGAAGTAGAGCCTCACTCCCTCGACATGACCGATGCGCCAATCGCTTATTTTAGCGCCAATGCTGAAGGTCAGATCGTAGAGATGAACCACGCGATGCGCCGGATGACAGGCATCGAAGCGGATAAATCGACCGACGAATTCCCAAGCCTGAAACAACTTTTCGGTGATGACGGTAACAGCCTCGTTCCTGAAAATGCAGGGGAAGACGAGACTATCGAAAAACGCTTTTTACTCACCACACTCGGCGGTGATCGCATATCCGTGCGGATCATACAGAAATTCCGCACCTTCGACCATCACGAAGGGATCACTCAATCCTTCGCGATACAGACCCGCCGCCGTCCAATCGGCGAAGGTGGCGACGAAGTGCGCCGCCTCGTTCGCCTGCTGGACGATGGGCCGGTCGCCGTGGCCATTACCGATCTTGATGGAATTGTACTCGAAGCCAACGACCGCCTTGCCACTATGTCGGGCGGTGCGGCCCGCATCGGCGCTGAAATCTCGCTGGCCGTGCGCCTCGACGACCGCCCCGATGTCAACGAACGCCTGCGCGCCGTCGCCAATGGTGCGGCTCCCGACCGCCCCCTCGATATCAAATTAACCGGCGAGGCGGGCAAGGAGCACGAGGCCCATTTCCACGCCCACCGGGTCGATACAGAGCATGGCGAAATCCTCTTCACTTACGTCATGGATGTCAGCGCCGAAAAGGTCATCGAACGCAAACTGGCTCAAGCCGATAAGATGCAGTCCGTTGGCCAGCTCGCAGGCGGCATCGCACATGACGTAAACAACGTCCTCACCGCTATCCGTGGCCATTGCGACCTCTTGATGCTACGCCACCACGAGGGCGACCCCGATTTCGATCATCTCTACCAAATTCAGGGTCAGACCGTCCGCGCCGCCTCGACAATCAGCGGCCTGCTCGCCTTCTCACGCCGCCAAACCATGCGTCGGCAGGTTACCCAGCTTTCGGAAACGCTGGACGAGATGCGCTTTATGCTCAACCCCTACATCACCGAGCGGATCACTTTCAAATCCCACCACGACCGCGATCTGGGCCTCGTCCGCATCGACCGTGGCGAATTCCAGCGCGTCATCATGAACCTTGCGGTGAATGCCAGCGATGCGATGAAGGGTGGCGGCACACTAACGGTATCAACCCGCAACATCGCCCCCGACGACGTCGCGGGCTTCGGATACGACCCAATCCCAAAATCCGATTTCGTGCTGATCGAAGTCGCAGACACGGGCAGCGGCATTTCAAAGGCCGATCTCGGCTCGATCTTCGAGCCGTTCTTCACCACCAAGGGCACCGGCAAAGGCACGGGTTTGGGCCTCTCCACCGTCTATGGTATCATCAAGCAGATGGAAGGCTTCATCTACTGCGTCAGCGAGCTGGGCAAAGGCACCACCTTCCAAATCTTTCTACCCCGTTACTTCGGGCCTGCCGAAGCCGAGATCGACACCACCAAGACCGATGCCGCCGTCCCCCGCGACCTCAGTGGAACGGGCCGTGTGCTGCTGGTCGAAGACGAAGATTCAGTGCGAAGCTTCGCCGTAAGAGCATTGGAATTGCGCGGCTATACCGTGACCGCCGCCGCATCCGGTCAGGAAGCGTTGGAGGTGATCGAAGAAAACCCCGACGCCATCGATCTGATCGTCTCCGATGTCGTCATGCCAGAGATGACTGGCCCCGAAATGATGCGCACGGTTCGCGCTATTCGTCCAAAGATGAAGTTCATCTTCATTTCCGGCTATGCCGAAGACGCCTTCCGCGAAGACATGATCGAGGGCGAAGAATTTCACTTCCTCGCAAAACCATTCTCATTGAAAGACTTGGCCGTGAAAGTGAAGAAAGCGTTTCAAGATTGATGCGTTTGTAACGCTCCAATATCAACCTGAGCCACATGTCGCGCCAAGTGGGGCGTTAAAAATGGCTCAGGTTACCTAAGGATAGCCGCAACTCGCTTCAGTCACGCGGTACAAGGCGCAAGCCGAGTTCCTTGAGTTGTTCATTCTCGACAGGCGCAGGCGCGCCCATCATCAGGTCTTCGGCACGCTGGTTCATCGGGAACATAACGACCTCACGGATCGCATTCTCGCCCGCCAGCAGCATCACGATCCGCTCCATACCCAGCGCCATGCCGCCATGCGGCGGTGCGCCGTAGCGGAACGCATTCAGCATTCCCCCGAATTTCTCCTCGACCACATCCGCGCCATACCCGGCAATCTTGAATGCCTTGAGCATGATTTCCGGCTTGTGGTTTCGGATTGCGCCGGAACCAAGTTCATAGCCGTTGCACACAATGTCATACTGATACGCCGTCAGCGTGGTCGGATCGTCGCTTTCCAGCCCCTCCATCCCGCCTTTCGGCATCGAGAACGGGTTATGCGAGAAATCGACCTTTTTCGCTTCGTCGTCATATTCGTACATCGGGAAATCGACGATCCAGCACAGCTCGAACCGTTCTTTGTCAGATAGCTCCAGCTCGTCAGCCACCACGTCCCGCGCACGTCCCGCGACAGCGAGGAAGCTTTCCGGCTTGCCCGCAAGGAAGAACGCGGCATCGCCATCGGTCAGCCCAAGCTGCTCCCGCACGGCCTCTGTCCGCTCTGGCCCGATGTTCTTGGCAAGTGGACCAGAGCCCGCACCATCCTTCCAGAAGATATACCCCATCCCCGGCAAACCTTGCTTCTGCGCCCAAGAGTTCATCCGGTCACAAAACGCGCGGCTACCGCCTTTCGGCGCAGGGATCGCCCGGATCTCATTCTCCGGCTTCTCCAGCATCGATGCGAAGATCTTGAAGCCCGATCCCCGGAAATGATCGCTAACCACCTGCATCTCGATGGGGTTGCGCAGGTCGGGCTTATCCGTCCCGTATTTCGCCAATGATTCCGCATAGGGAATCTGCCGAAACTTCTGAGTTACCGGCTTACCATCCGCAAATGTCTCAAAGATGCCGCGAATGACCGGTTCCATCGTGTCGAGCACCTCGTCCTGCTCAACAAAGCTCATCTCCAAGTCGAGCTGGTAGAACTCACCCGGCGAACGGTCGGCGCGCGGGTCTTCATCCCGGAAGCAGGGCGCAATTTGGAAGTACCGATCGAATCCGGCCACCATGATAAGCTGCTTGAACTGCTGTGGAGCCTGCGGCAATGCATAAAAGCTGCCCGGATGCAGGCGCGACGGCACTAGAAAATCGCGCGCTCCTTCGGGTGACGAAGCCGTCAGAATCGGCGTTTGATACTCGGTGAAGCCGATCCCATCCATCGCCTGCCGCGTATGGGTAAAGACGCGGCTCCGCAGCTTCATATTCTCGTGTAGTCCCTCACGCCGCAAATCGAGGAAGCGGTATTTCAGGCGCGTTTCTTCCGGGTAGTCCTGATCACCGAAGACCGGCAGCGGCAACTCATCTGCCTTGCCCAAGACCTCCATGTCACGGATATAAACTTCGATTGCCCCGGTATCGATGTTGTCGTTCACCAAGGACGCATCGCGTGCCTTCACGGTGCCATCAATGCGGATCACCCATTCCGAGCGCACTTTTTCGATCTCCGCAAAGACCGGGCTGTCACTGTCGGCCAGCACTTGCGTCATGCCATAATGATCGCGCAGGTCGATGAACAAGACGCCCCCGTGGTCCCGGACCCGGTGAACCCAGCCAGACAGACGCACGGTCGCGCCCTCGTGTTCTTTGCGAAGATCGTTGCATGTATGTGAGCGATAAGCGTGCATGGCGGTATTCCGGTGCGTGACAGGGTTGTTGGGGAAAGGCCACGGGGCGCGCCGGATGTCAACCACGCCCCGCAAAAAGTCGGCACTGACCGCCCATTACTCACGTTCCCGCAACAGAAGGACACCGCTTATGATGATGATCGCCGCCCCCACATAGACCGGCCATTCGGGTACGCTGCCCCAGACCAACCATCCAATACCGGTCGCCCAAAGCAGCGCCAAATAATCCAGCGGCGCGACCAACGAAGCCGGTGCCAAGCGAAAAGCCTGACTGATCAACGCCGCCCCGCCCGTACCCATCACGGCCAAGACGCCGAATAACGCCATGTGCTCCCCTGTCATCACCGGCCATTCCCACAACAGACTGACCACTCCGAAGATAACCGAGAAAACCGTCATCCAGAACGTCATCGTCCACAGGCTATCGCGCGGATCGATCCATCTGGCACTGACCATGATTAATGCGTAGAGGAAAGCGGCCAACAAAGCATAGCCAGAACCCGGCGCAATGGTCGAGAATCCCGGACGCACCACGATCAACACCCCGATAAAGCCGAGCAACACACTCACCCATCGCCGCGCACTGACCCGCTCTTTCAGTAGCGGCGCCGCAATCGCCGCCACGATAATCGGTGCCGTGAACAACAACGATGTTGCCTCCGCCAGCGATAAGCTCCGCAAGGCACTGAAGAACGCCATCGTCGCGAGAACGACCAGCAAAGCCCGCAGGGCGTGGATACCGGGACGTAACGACCGGAATCCTTTCGGCCCATCGACCCCACCAACCAAGACGACCACAACCGGCAACGCCAGAACACTGCGCAGAAAAGCGATTTGGAGCGGCTCATACCAAGCCAACAGCCATTTGGCCGCCGCATCATTGATCGCGAGCATCAACACACCGCAGCACATGAACAAAATAGCTTGCGACCGCTGCGCCATGGCGATGACCGTAACCCCAAATCTGGCCTATCACGCAAATATTTATTGCCCCGGCATGATGCCGCGTTGCGTGCGCGTCCGTGACAAGGCAAATTAATGCGCATGATAGCAGAACTCGGACATTTCGCACTGGTGCTGGCCTTCGCGGTCGCCATCGCACAGGCCATCGTCCCGCTTTGGGGTGCGCATAAGGGATATGCGGAGCCAATGCGCTTCGCCGAACCCGCCGCCATGACGGGCTTCCTGTTGGTTGGCCTCTCCTTCGCTGCGTTGACCTATAGCTTTATCAACTCGGATTTCTCGCTGAAGGTCGTGGCGACGAACTCCCACAGCGCGAAACCCTATCTTTATAAGATCGCCGGGGTTTGGGGCAATCACGAGGGGTCGATGCTCCTATGGGTGCTGATCCTCATGCTCTACGGCGCATTGGTCGCCGCTTTTGGGCAAAACATCCCCCCCGCCCTGCGCGCTCGCACGCTATCCATTCAAGCGATGATCGCTGTTGCCTTCCTCGCTTTCATCCTCTTCACCTCCAATCCATTCGAGCGGATGGACCCCGTGCCTGTCGACGGTAGCGGCCTCAACCCACTGTTGCAGGATTGGGCGCTCGCCGCGCACCCACCGTTCCTCTATCTCGGCTATGTCGGCCTATCCATGCCATTCAGCTTCGCCGTCGCCGCCTTGATCGAAGGCCGAGTCGATGCAGCTTGGGCGCGCTGGGTCCGCCCGTGGACCCTGCTGGCATGGTCGACCCTAACGGTCGGCATCGCATTGGGCAGCTATTGGGCGTATTACGAGCTTGGTTGGGGCGGCTGGTGGTTCTGGGATCCGGTCGAAAATGCCAGCTTCATGCCATGGCTCGTCGCCGCCGCCCTGCTGCATTCGGCGGTCGTGGTAGAGAAACGCTCCACGCTGAAAAGCTGGACGATCCTGCTCGCCATCATCGCCTTCTCACTCAGTCTCGTCGGCACCTTCATCGTTCGTTCCGGCCTCCTCACCAGCGTCCACGCCTTCGCCTCCGACCCGGAGCGCGGTGTCTTCATCCTCGCCATCCTGCTCATCGCAACGGGTGGGGCGCTCTGCCTTTACGCATGGCGCGCACCGCAAATGGAGCCTGAAGGCGTCTTCGCCCCAGTCAGCCGTGAAAGCGGGCTGATCCTCAACAACCTCCTGCTCTCCGTCTCCACCGCAGTCGTCTTCCTCGGAACGCTTTACCCCCTCTTTGCCGACGGCGTGATGGACGAGAAGATCAGCGTCGGGAAACCCTTCTTCGACCTCGCTTTCGCTCCCTTCATGATCGTCATCTTGATCGCCATGCCTTTGGGCGCGGCACTATCATGGAAGCGAGGCGACCTTGGCCGCGTGATGAGCAAGCTGTGGGTTGCAGCCGTCATGGCGTTCCTCGTCGGCATCGCTTTCTGGGCCTTCCGTACCGAAAGTTCGATCTGGCCACCCCTGTTCATCGCTTTGTCCTTCTGGGCCATATTCGGCGTAATCGTCGATCTGGCCGAGCGCGTAAAACTGGGCCGCGCACCCTTTGCCGAGAGTATGCGCCGTCTTGGTGGTTTACCCCGGTCTGCATGGGGACAGGCGGTCGCGCATATCGGCTTTGGCATCACCGCCTTCGGCATCGTCGGGATCAGCGCATGGGCAACGGAGGACATCCGCATCGCCCAAATCGACGACCGCATCCCGCTATCCGGCTACGAGATTCGCTTCGATGGAGTCGAACGCTCACGCGGGCCAAATTATCGCATCGACGGCGGCAAATTCACGATCTTCCAAGACGGCAAGCAAATCGCGACTCTCGTCTCTGAAAAACGGTTCTATCCCGTCCAACGCACGCAAACGACCGAAGCGGGCATCCGCGCCAGCCTTGTCGAAGACATCTACATCGTCCTTGGCGACAAGCAGGATAACGGCGGATGGGCCGTGCGTAGCTACGTCAAACCCTTTGCCAACTGGATATGGCTCGGCGCGCTGATCATGACAATTGGCGGCGTTCTAAGCCTTACGGATCGTCGCCACCGCGTCGGCGCACCGGCACGCGCGCAGCGGTCAAACCCCGTGGTGCCAGCAGAATGAAGCGTCTCGCCCTGATAATCGCCCTATCGATGCCCCTTCCGACCCATGCGGTCGAACCGGGCGAAATTCTCGATGACCCGGTGCTCGAAAACCGCGCCCGTGCATTGTCCAAGGGCTTGCGTTGCCTCGTTTGCCGCAATCAAAGCATCGACGATTCTGATGCCGGTCTTGCCAAAGACTTGCGCGTTCTGGTCCGCGAGCGACTGGTCAAAGGCGATACAGACGATCAAGTGCTGGATTACGTCGTCGATCGGTATGGCGAATATGTCCTCCTCAGCCCCCGCTTCTCGCCCTTGACGGCCCTCCTTTACCTCGGTGGTCCCCTCATATTGCTCGGAGGGTGTTTAATCGTTTGGCAACAATCCAAAACCAATGCCGCCGCCCCGGCACGCGCCGCCGCCCCCTTGACCGAGGCAGAACGCGCTCGCCTGCGAGAATTAGGCATCGACACCGATGCATGAACCCGACTGTCACGCTTTTCGCATAGGATCGATCCATGAAACATTGGATCGTGATCGCGGGCATCCTCTCCGGCGCAGCCCCCGCCACCGCGCAAGATCGCGGCATGGAGGTCATCCATTGCTGGGATACCGCCCGTGGTATCGTCCAGCCAACCCGCCGCCGTGCCTGTACCGGGCGCGAGGTCACGGCGGAGCAGGCGACCCACCTCAAATCTCAATACGATGCCAAACGTCGCGTCACCATGTCCCGCGCAGATAGCATCCGCCGCGCAGAGGCAGCGCGCGACCTTGATTTTCACAGTGCAGGCACCGGCTTTGCCATTAACAAAGACGGCGCAATTCTCACCAGCGCCCATGTCGTCAGTGCCTGTGATGCCGTCGAGCTGCGCGTGCCGGGTTCGACCCGCCGCCTACCCGTTCGTATCCGCGCGATGGACGAAGACAACGACCTCGCCATTCTCGACACCGGATACCGCGCCCCGGCCATCTTACGTTTCGCACCCCATCTACCACCCGCCGCCGACCCGGTCGCGGTGATCGGCTATCCGCAAGAAGGCCAAATCCGCCTGACCCCACGCCTTACCCCGGCCCAAGTCAGTTATGACCTCAGCGACCCTCGCAAACGTGGCCTTTTGGGCGTTATCGGCGATGTGCGGCGCGGCCATTCCGGTGGCCCTGTCCTAGACAGCAAAGGCCGCGTTATCGGCGTGCTGAAAGCGAAAATCGATTCCGTGGCCGCTCATCGCATCAGCGGCACCGTCCTAAAACACCTCGGTGTCGTCACCGAAGCCCGCGCCGTGGCCGCTTTCCTCGAACGGTCCAAAACGCGCTTTGCCATCGACGGCAGCCGCAGCAAAGAACGCACCGTCGGCGATCTTCGCCGGATCGGGACAAAAGCGACTGTCCGCCTCGATTGCCTACGCCGTGGCTGAAAACCTGCGCATAGCTGTGTGCGGCGCGGGGATCGGTGGCCTCGCCTCGGCCCTTCTTCTCTCCCGTGCGGGTCACGATGTTACCCTGTTCGAGCGGTTTGAAACGCCGGAACCCGTCGGATCGGGCTTCATGCTTCAACCAACGGGCATGGCCGTCCTCCACGCGCTCGGCCTCGCCACAGCTATCGAGGAATGCGGCGCGCGTATCGACCGACTACTCGGACGCTCCCGTCCCACCGATGCCATCGTTCTCGACGTGCGCTATAACGCACTAGACCCCGCTTTTTCCGGCCTCGCCGTCCAGCGCACCGCGCTATTCGATCTTCTCTACGAAGCGGTGAAATCCGAACCCGTCACGGTTCGGTCGGGCATGTCCATCACGGCGAACGATGGCGCATCGCTGCATTTCGAGGGTCACCCGCCCGCCGGTCCCTTCGACCTGATCATCGATTCTCTCGGCGTTCGCTCCGTCCTCAGCGCGGCGACTCCAGCGCGCGAACTCGAATATGGCGCACTGTGGGCGTCCCTCGATTGGCCGGACGCCGGACCCTTCGACCCCACCTTGCTCGAACAACGCTACTTTCGCGCCTCACAAATGGCGGGCGTCATGCCCATCGGAACTGCCGAACCGGGCGCACCGCGAAAAGCCGCATTTTTCTGGAGCTTGCACCGAGACGCTTTCCAAGCGTGGCGCAATACCTCGCTCGATACGTGGAAATCCCAAGTACGCGACCTCTGGCCCGCCACCGGCACGCTGCTAGACCAAATCACAGATCATGACGCCTTGACCTTTGCCGCCTATCGCCACCGGACGCTGCGCAAACCCTACGCCGGTCCCCTTATCCATATCGGCGACAGCTACCACGCCACCAGCCCACAGCTTGGGCAAGGCGCAAACATGGCGCTTCTCGACGCTTTCGCCCTGACCCGCGCCATAGAGGCCGAAGGATTAGCCGAAATCGGCCCGCATTACGCCCAACTCCGCCAAGGCCACGTCCACCTATTCCAGATGATGAGCCGCCTCTTCACGCCCGTCTATCAATCCGATAGCCGCGCCCTTCCGATCCTACGCGACCGCATCGTCGGCCCGCTCTCCGGCATCCAACCCGCTCCACGAATCTTGGGATCGCTTGTCACGGGCCTTCTTGGCAGACCACTTCAACGCCTCGGCCTAGAACCTTATCGCCACTGACGATTACGCGAACAGCGAATGCGCTTTTTCCAGCGATTCCACCAGCACATCGACCTCATCTGTGGAATTGTACATCCCAAAAGACGCCCGGCAGGTCGCATTCACTCCCATATGCTCCATCAATGGCTGGCAGCAATGATGCCCCGCCCGCACCGCCACGCCGTATCGATCCAGCACAGTCGAAATGTCATGCGCGTGCGCCCCTTCCATCGTGAAGGAAAAAATCGCACCCTTCGTCTCGGAATGCCCTTGAACTGCCAGCCAGTTCAACCCGGCCAGCCGCTCCCGCGCATAATCGCGTAGCATCCGCTCATGCCCCGCAATCGCGTCCATCCCCACGCCCTGCATGTAGCGCAGTGCCTCGGCCAGCCCGATCACCTGCGCGATAGGAGGGGTGCCGGCCTCGAATTTATGCGGCGGATCGTTATACGTCACGACGTCCTTGGCCACCGTGCGGATCATATCCCCGCCCCCATGCCAAGGCCGCATCTCCGCCATACGCTCACGCCGCACATACAGCGCACCGACCCCGGATGGGCCGTACAGCTTATGACCTGTGATGCAGTAAAAGTCGCAGCCGATATTCGCCACATCCACCGGCATATGCACCGCCGCCTGCGATCCATCCACCATAACGACCGCTCCGGCAGCATGGGCGATTTCGGTAATCCGCTTCACATCTACGACCGAGCCAAGCACATTCGACATATGCGTAATCGCCACGATTTTCGTGCGCGGCGTGATGACCGCCTCGACCATCTCAGGCGAGATATCACCGTTCACATCCGGATCGACCCATACCAGTTTCGCGCCGAACCGTTCACGCAAAAAGTGCCACGGAACGATGTTGGCGTGGTGTTCGGCGGTCGACAGTACGATCTCGTCGCCTGTCTGAATGCGCGGCTCCGCCCAGGCATAGCTGACGAGGTTCACCGCTTCCGTCGACCCTCGCGTGAAAATGATCTCATCCTCATGCTCTGCCCCTAAAAAGCCCTGCACGACCCCGCGCGCCGCCTCATAATTCTCGGTCGCTAAGTTAGACAGGTAGTGCAAGCCCCTGTGAACATTCGCATACTCACTTTCATAGGTACGCGTAACCGTGTCGATTACGACCTGAGGCTTTTGCGCACTCGCGCCATTATCCAGGTAAACCAACGGCTTACCATGCACAGTCAAGCTAGTCGCCGGGAAGTCCGCCCGAATTTTCTCGATATCATAACTCATGGGTCTATCCGACTGAAAAAGCTTGTTTATCCGGGAACGGGAAGCATGGCACTGAACACGAAGCTGAACACCATCAGAAACCCGATCATCGCCCCAACCACCGTGGCCGTGCTGCGAAAGCGGTGTACTTCGGTAATGTAGGCCGCCAACAGTACGAGGGTAAGCACTGCGACACCAAAGAGCACCAGCACCGCGCCAGACGATTCCCCATTCTGCATCGCAACCATCATGATGATCGGCAGGGGCGACGTAACCAGCATCCACCACGCGACGAGCGTTTGATTATCTTCGCCCTGACCCGTTCCCCCATCGCCCGCGCGATGATCCCGACCAACCATGACAACAACCGATACTGAACCAGCCCACCGATGATGGTCAGCACATAGCCGAAGATAACGATGATGAAACCGATCTCTTCGGTGCGGTCCGCCGTAAAGGCCACGCCAAGGCAGCTAACGGCAATCGCGATCGCGATCATCAGCAGCCGGTCGCCCTCGTCCAACCTCAGCGAAAGGATACGCGCCATCGACTGCCGGGGGGCCAGATAGCCCTCCGCCAGCACCGACCCGATGCGAAACGATGGCGAGGGATCACTTTCCTGCACGTGCCTGCATCCATTCATCGGTGGTGGCCCGCATGATCTCTTGCAGACCCTCATCCGAGATTTCCATGATCGCCTCGTCGATGAACGCCGCCACCAACAACGCCTCGGCCTCACGCTCCGTACACCCACGCGAGCGCAGGTAGAACATGGCGTCCTCGTCCAATGATCCGGTCGTACACCCATGCGAGCAGATCACGTCGTCGGCGTAGATTTCCAGTTCCGGCTTGGAATTGAACTCCGCGTTTTCCGACAGCAAGACCGCTTGGCTGATCTGGTATCCATCCGTCTTCTGCGCGTCCTTCTTGACGAAAATCTTGCCCTGAAAGACCGATTTCGCATTGCCATCCAGCACCGACTTGATGACCTGTCGGCTTTCGCAATGCTCGGCCTCGTGGCTGACATAGACCGTGTTGTCGATCAACGTCCCATCCAGCCCCATCACCCCGGCGGCAACATGTCCAGAGCCGTTATCCCCCGCCATCGTCAGCACCGTCTCGTTGCGAACGAGCGCTGAGTCTGCACACAGGGTAAAGCTCTTGAACGCCGCTTCGGCCCCGACCTTCGCGTATAGCGCCGTAAATTGACGTTCGCCAACTTCGTTCTGCGCCCGGACGTGGTCAAGCGATGCACCGTCCTCGACCACGATCTCCGCCGCCGTGGTCAACGCCCCTGCCCCGCTCTCCAGCACCGTCATCGACGCTCCCGCCTCGACCAGCATCACCAGCCGCAGATGCGACCCGACCGCGCCCTCGTAGCGCAGGTGGATCGGCTTATCGAGGGCCAGATCGGCGGGAATACGAATGGCCAAACCATCCGTGAACATCGCCATGTTCAGATCGGCAAAGGGCCGCTCGACCTGAAACATCGCCCCCGGAATATCCCGATTTTGCAGCGTGCCATAGACACCCTCCATCCACGGCGCACCCTCCGGCCCAGCAATATCCGCCACCGCCGCCAACGCGGCATGGTCCGAACGCGACATATCGATACGCCCATCGACGAAGATCAGTCGATACGCATCGACCCCGGCAAACGGGTCTGCCGCCGCGCGCGACACAACACCAGTATCCGCCGTCAATCCGCGAACCGGCGTATATTTCCAGTATTCGTGCCGCCGCGTTGGCAGCCCATGCGCCTCGAACCGCGCAAACGCCTGCTCGCGCGATTTGGCCCCCATCGCGGCGGCTTCATCATTCGCGGCAAAGGCATCGAACGCCTCGCGCCACGGCGCCATCGTATTCACAGCATCCATGATCCGCTCCTCAAGCCGCGCTGATGAGGTCGGCATAGCCCTCGTTCTCGACCTTAAGCGCCAGATCCGGCCCGCCGGTTTCGATGATCCGCCCCGCACTCATGATATGCACGACATCCGGTTTGATGTGGTCCAGCAAACGCTGATAGTGCGTGATGACGAGGAACCCGCGCCCCTCGTCGCGCAGCGCATTCACGCCCTGCGACACCAGCTTCATCGCATCGACATCCAGCCCTGAATCCGTCTCATCGAGGATGCACATCTTCGGCTGCAACAGCGCCATCTGCAAAATCTCGTTGCGCTTCTTCTCGCCACCCGAAAAGCCCACATTCACGGGCCGCTTCATCATCTCAGGCGAGATGTTCAGCGTCTTCGCCTTCTCGCGCACCAGCTTGAGGAAATCGGGGGCCGAAATCTCGTCCTCGCCCCGCGCCTTGCGCTGCGCATTCATCGCGGTGCGCAGGAAGATCATGTTCCCAACGCCCGGAATTTCCACCGGATACTGGAACGCCAAGAACAGTCCCGCCGCCGCCCGCTCTTCCGGGTCCATGTCCAGCAGGTCATCACCGTCCAGCGTCGCCGATCCACCCGTCACCTCGTAGCCATCCTTGCCGGACAGCACGTAGGAAAGCGTGGATTTTCCCGACCCGTTCGGCCCCATGATCGCATGGACCTCACCCGCCGGAACCTCCAGCGACACACCGTTGAGGATTTTCGTATCCGGCTCATCTTCGAGCTGGCAGTGGAGGTTGTCTATCTTCAGCATTGATCGTTCCCCTGAATATCCCCGGACGCACCCGCGCCCGCTTTATTTTCCGCGCGATACGCCGCAAGCTGCGCTGCTCGGATCGCATCCAAATCCTTCGTCTTCGTCCCATGTGACCAGTAGACCGCCATCAGGCCCACGAACAATCCCCCGACCCACAGCGCCCCGATCCGCGCGCTGGTATGCATGAAGATCATCGGCGTGGCGACCACCGCCAGCGCCATGATCATCCCCATCATTCGTTCCAGCAGATAGGTCGATCCCCATTCCTGCTGCGCCGCCAGTCCGTCCTCGCCCCGCATCCGGGCATTCGCCGCAATGGCGTCCTGCACGGCGATACCTAGTTCGGCATTGGCACTGTCACCGACACTCATGCCGGACCCCCGTAAAAGTTCAGCACCAGCATCGTGCCGCCCAGAAACCCGAAGACCAGCCCGAGGAACAGCGCCGCGCTCAGCACGAAAGGCCGGGTCGCAAACGGCATCACCACCCACAGCAACGCCACCGCCGGCACCCCGTAGAAGAACACCGGCGGCCACCCCGCCCCGAACAGGTCGGCCACGACGAAATCGCCGATATTGAACAGAATACCCAGCGCAAACCCGCCCGCGAAATACGTCACCGCATCCGAGAATCGCACCCTCTCCACCTCACGCGCCGCCATCACGACGCCGCTCCAGACGAGGAGCCAGCCCAGAAATCCGCCACGTCGAGAACGATACCGGGCGGATCGAGCGTCAGTTTTCCAGAAGCGAGAATGCGAGCAACATACCCTTCTTCACCTCGTCGGTAATACACGACCCTCCGCGACGCCGCATCCACGATAAGGTAATGCAGGATCGACGGAACATCGAAATAACCGACGAGCTTGGCATTCAGATCCTTGCGCGACGTACTTTCGGATAACACTTCGACCACGATTACCGGATCGCCGCACAACAAGTCGCTATCGTCCTGATGTTCGGCACAATCGACCACCACGTCGGGAATGAACGTCGTCCGCTCATCGATCTTCACGGCCAGCCCATCGACATAGGTTTCGCAGAGCGTCTCCCTGCCCCCGAATGCCGCCCTGATCGCGTCTCGCACATTGATCTTGTAGCGGGTATGCCCTCTCGTACCCCCCGCCATCGCCACGACCTCGCCATCGATCAACTCGACCCGCCCCACGTCATGCTCACTCGCCCAGACGAGAAACTCGTCCGAGGTCATGGGATAGGGGGGTTGCGGGTTGAGGCGGATGGTCATGTTTTTCCTATATTGATGAAATCAGGATTTCGATCCTAACCCACCGACCCCTCCAGCGAGATCGCCACCAGCTTCTGCGCCTCGACCGCGAATTCCATCGGCAGCGCCTGAAGCACCTCACGGCAGAACCCGTTCACCACCAGCGCAACCGCCTC
>CALJIU010000219.1 GCA_937974055.1 uncultured Neomegalonema sp.
CCGAAAAACGCTTCCATCTTTGCGCCGGGGCGTGTTCGGTCTATCTTTATCGCGAGGGAGGAGGACACCATGACGGATTCGCACGACGCCATGTTGGCCGCCCTCGCGTGGCAGGTTGAGCTGGGGGCCGATGAGGCCATCGGCGATGCTTTCGTTGACCGCACCCTGCCGGTCGAAAAGCCCGCGCCCGCCGCCGCCCCGCCCCTCGCACTCGTGCCGGACGGCACCCACCCCGCCGAAGCCTGCACCGACCTCGCCGCCCTACGCGCCGCCATCGAGGCGCATGACCACCTCCTTAAGCACGGTGCCCGCGCCTGCGTCTTCTCCGACGGCAACCCCGCCGCCCGCGTGATGATCGTGGGCGAGGCTCCGGGCCGGAACGAGGACATCGAGGGCCGCCCCTTCGTCGGCATCGGCGGGCAGTTGCTCGACCGGATGCTCGCCGCCATCGGCCTGTCGCGCCATGACGAAGACCCCGCCCGCGCCGTCTACATCACCAATATCGTCCCGTGGCGACCCGCTCAGAACCGCACCCCCAGCCCCGCCGAGGCGGAGGCATTCCTCCCCTTCGTCCAGCGTCATATCGAGCTGATCGACCCCGCGATCATCGTCACGATGGGCAACACCCCCACCCGCGCGTTGCTGGACCCCACGGCCAAGATCACCTCCATACGCGGCAAATGGGCCGACCTCACCGTGAACGACACCCCCCGCCCCTGCCTGCCCATGCTCCACCCCGCTTATCTGCTGCGCCAGCCCGCTGATAAGCACAAGGCATGGGCCGACCTCCTCACCCTCAAAGCGAAGATCGACCCATGAGCGCCAGCCGCATCGACGACACCCGCGATTTCATCCCCGTCGGCATCGCCGTGCTGACCGTCTCCGACACCCGCGCGTTGGCCGATGACCGCTCCGGCGACGTGCTGGCGGGCCGGGTCGAGGCATCCGGCCATCGCCTCGCCGACCGCCGCATCGTGCGGGACGAACGCGCCGAAATCGCCGACACCCTGCGCGGCTGGATCGCCGACCCGGCGGTCGATTGCGTCATCTCCACCGGCGGCACGGGCCTGACCGGGCGCGACGTGACGGTCGAGGCGCATTTCGACGTCTACGAAAAGGAGATCGAGGGCTTCGCCGCCCTGTTCCACATGATTTCCTTCGCCAAGATCGGCACATCCACCATGCAAAGCCGCGCCTGTGGCGGTGTTGCGGGCGGCACCTATCTCTTCGCCCTGCCCGGCTCACCGGGGGCGTGCAAGGACGGATGGGACGATATCCTGTCCCTGCAACTCGATTACCGCCACCGCCCCTGCAACCTGATCGAGATCATGCCCCGGCTTGACGAGCACCTGCGGCGAAAATAGCCAGCTTCATCGCGCAAACATGCTTGCGGGGCCAGCGACCTGCGCGTATTGTCGCGCCACTTCCCAAAGAGGACGATTGAATGAGCACGAATTACGACCCCGATAAATATGTGCGTGGCGAGATGGACATCTCCGATCAGCGCGCCGCCTTCGAGGGGTTCATGCGCTGGGCGGTCCGCGTGACGATTCTCTCCATCGTGGTCTGCTTGTTCCTGCTGATCTTCCGCACCTGATCCTATGGGCAAGCCGGTCGTCCGTATCGCCTGCGTTCAGCTACCGATGCGCAATGTGACCAGTCGCGACGCTTTCTACGCACCCATCGAACACTATGTCGGCATCGCCGCCGCATACGGCTGCGATTTCGTCGTGCTGCCGGAGATGATGACCTTCCCCCTCGCCGTCGGGGCGGGCCATGATCCGACCGCCTTCGTCGATGCACTGACCGAGGAAACCCCCGATTTCCGCGCCCGCATGTCCGCAATGGCACAGGCGCATGGCATCCATGTCGTCGCCGGGTCGCATGTTACCCGTGACGAGGGCGGCACCCCCCGCAATGTCAGCTATCTGTGCCTCAAGGACGGGACCATCCATGACCAATACAAGCTGCACCCCACCCCCGACGAGCGCGCCATTTGGGGCATCGAAGGGGCGCGCGGCCTCGATGTGGTCGAAACCGATTGCGGCCCCGTCGCGACCCTCATCTGCTACGACAGTGAATTCCCGGAGCTAGGCCGCAGGCTGGCCGACCGGGGCGCGCGGTTGATCTTCGTCCCCTTCCTGACCGACCAGCGCGCGGGCACCATGCGCGTGCGGCTGTGTTCTCAGGCGCGGGCGGTCGAAAACCAGTGCTACATGGCCCTCGCCGGGGCCTGCGGCACCCTGCGCGGCGTCGTGAATGCCGATATCAACTACGCGCACAGCGCCATCTTCACCCCCTGCGACCTGCCCTTCGCCCGCGACGGCATCGCGGCGGAGGCCGAACCGAATATCGAACAGATCATCTTCGCCGATCTCGACATGGCCCGCCTCGACTGGGCACGCGACCACGGCGCCGTCCGCACCCTCCACGACCGCCGTCCCGATCTCTACGAAACCGTCTGGAAGGGCGACGCCTAGCGGGTCGCTGGAGAAAATTCGGGCAGTATGAAAGACTGTCATCCCCGCGAAGGCGGGGATCCACTCTTCCGCATTCCCTGCAAATGCCGTGATGCGATGGTGTCCGAAAAGTCGCTTCCTTGCAGCTATCCGTGCCGATCACGCTGATCCGGGTTGGTGGATACGTGGATTACCCGGACGAGCCGGGTAATGACATAAGAAGAGTAACGGTGACACCTGCTGAGCGCACACCTTGCCCTCCCCCCCGCGCCCGCCTATGTGCAGCCCATGAAGAAATCATTGTTCAAACCCAAAAGCTGGTTCGCGCGCAGCGACGAGATTTCCGTCCTGCGCCTCTACGGGGCCATCGGTGCATCGCGCGGGATCGGCGGGCGCGGCCTGTCCCATCCGCCGCTCGAAAAGGCCATCGACGCGGCGTTCGAGGGTAAGCGGGTCAAGGCCGTGGCGCTGGCCATCAACTCCCCCGGCGGCGCACCCGGCCAATCCAGCCTCATCGCCCGCCATATCCGGCGGTTGGCCGATGAAAAGGAAATCCCCGTCATCGCTTTCTGCGAGGATGTGGCGGCATCGGGCGGCTACCTGCTCGCCTGTGCGGCGGATGAGATCTTCGTCAACGAATATTCCATCGCCGGGTCCATCGGCGTCATCTCCGCCAGCTTCGGCGCGCAGGACGCGATCAAGCGCATCGGCATCGAACGGCGCATCCATACCGCCGGTGAGCACAAGGTTCTGATGGACCCGTTCAGCGAGGAAAAGCCCGAAGACGTCGCCCGCCTCAAGGCTCTCCAAAAAGAAATCCACGCCCGTTTCATCGCTTGGGTAAAAGGGTCGCGCCGCGACCGGCTGGTCGAGGGCGTGAAATTCTTCGAGGGCGATGTCTGGGTGGGTGAACAAGCCGTCGAGGTCGGCCTCGCCGATGGTGTCGGTGAACTTCAGCCACAGATGAAGCAGCGGTTCGGCAAGGACGTGACCTTCAAGGAATACGGCGGCGCGAAACGCGGCCTGCTCTCCCGCCTCATGGGCCGGGGCGTGACCGGCCCGACGCTTGGCACCGATATCGGCGCGGGCGCGGCGGATGCAACGCTTGATGCGGTCGAACAACGGCTGGCATGGGGGCGCTACGGACTGTAGTCATGCACTGCACGCCGCAGACGAGGGGAAAACCGGGATGATCCTGAAGATAATCGTGACGATCATATTCGTCCTCGTCGGCATGATGGCCCTGCGCCTCGTTTCCGGCGAGACGACGGCGCGGGTGGCCAAGCGCAAGACAACCCGCGTGTTGAACGAGCGGCGCAAGAACAGCGAACCGATGGTGCGCTGCACCCGCTGCGACGCATGGCACGCTCCCGAAGAACCCTGCACCTGCTCCTCTTCCTGATCGGACCCGTCCATGAGTTTTCTCTACGCCATCGGCGGCGCGACGCTGTTGATTCTCGCCGGTGATGCCCTCGTGCGGGGGGCCATCGCCCTCAGCCTGCGCCTCGGCCTCTCCATTGCCCTCATCAGCCTGACGGTGGTGGCATTCGGCACCTCGGCCCCCGAACTCGTCATCAGCGTGCAGGCGGCTCTGGAAGGCTCTCCCGACATCGCGCTGGGCAACGTCGTCGGGTCCAATGTGGCGAATGTGCTGCTGGTGATCGGCGTTCCCGCGATGATCGTCCCCATCGCCATGGCCGGGTCGGACGACCTGCGCAACTACCTGTTCATGATCGGGGCCAGCATCCTGCTGCTCGCCCTCGCATGGACCGGCGTGATCGGTCGCGGCGCGGGCCTCATCATGCTCGGCCTGCTCGTGGGCTTTCTGTTCGATGCATGGCGGCGGTCGAAGGGCGCGGATTTCGAGGATGACGAGATCGACACCTCCAGCGGCTCGATGCCCACGCCGAAGATGGCCGCCCTGCTGGCCTTCGGCCTGATCGGCCTGCCCATCGGCGCGCATTTCCTGATCGAAGGGGCGCGCGAGATTGCCCTGTCCATCGGCGTCTCCGAAGCGACCATCGGCCTGACCCTCGTGGCGCTCGGCACGTCCCTGCCCGAACTGGCGGCCTCGGTCGCGGCGGCATGGCGGGGGCGGACCGAGGTGGCCTTGGGCAATGTCATCGGCTCGAACCTTCTCAACATACTCGCGATCCTAAGCATAACGTCGCTGGTAACACCGATTCCGGTATCGGACGGCTTCTCAAAACTCGACATCCCGATCATGGTCGTCGTATCGCTCCTGCTGCTTCCCTTCCTGCTGACGGGCAAGTCCATCGGGCGCGTTCCGGGGGCCGTGCTCGTGGCGCTGTACGGTGTCTTCGTCTTCCTCGTCGTGACCGGAAATTGAGACAGAGCGTTACAAAATCATCCGATGTTTTGCACATGATGCGTTGACATGCCTTTTCGGATGGCGGTTTGGATTATCGGCAACGGTTTAATTGGTTGCCGTAAAATATTAACATCTAAATCGTTCCATAACAAAGGGTTAGCATTTTTGCCAAAGAATTGGGCAATCCGCTTCTCGCCAGTGAATCCGGCACCGGATGCCCGTCTCGCACCTGTTGCCAACAGACTTGTCCACAGGTCATGGGGGCAATGAAAACAGTCACAGCTAACCCTACCATACTTCTTACCAAATTGTTAATTCGACTCGATACTCGCAATGATTCGAGCCTGCCGCTAGATTGGATTCATGACCAAAGCGCACCGCCCCGACCCCGCCCCCACACTGTCCGAAAATGGCACACCTATCGGTTTCGAGGAGGAAGGCGCGCGCTACGAGATCGACGGCGCACCCGATGAGAAGGAGACGGGACCGGAGGTTATCGCCCGCGCGCTCAAGACCCTGCCCGACGGTCCCGGCGTTTACCGGATGCTCAATGCGAAGGGCGAGATTCTCTATGTCGGCAAGGCCCGCAGCCTGAAGAAGCGCGTCGTCAGCTACACCCGCTATGACGGCCACACCTCGCGCATCAAGCGCATGATCGCCAACACCGCCTCGCTCATCTTCGTCGTGACGAAGACCGAGACGGAGGCACTGCTGCTGGAAAGCAATCTCATCAAGCGGCTCAAACCCCGCTACAACGTGCTGCTGCGCGACGATAAGAGCTTTCCCTACATCCTCATCGACACCGACCACGCCTATCCCCGCCTGCGCAAGCATCGCGGCGCGAAATCCACCAAGGGCAACTATTTCGGCCCCTTCGCCAGCGCGGGCAGCGTCAACCGCACGCTCAACCAGCTTCAAAAAGCCTTCCTGCTGCGCACCTGCAACGACAGCATGTTCGAGGGCCGCACCCGCCCGTGCCTCCTCTACCAAATCAAGCGGTGCTGCGCCCCCTGCGTCGAGGGCTACACCACGCGCGAGGAATACGAGGAGCTGCGCTCGGAGGCCATCAACTTCCTGTCCGGCAAATCCACCCGCGTCCAATCCGAACTCGCCAAGGCGATGGAGGAAGCCGCCGCCGATTTCGACTACGAGCGCGCCGCCGTCTTTCGCGACCGCATCAAGGCGCTGACGCAGGTACAGGCCCATCAAGGCGTCAACCCGCGCGGCGTGACCGAGGCGGACGTCATCGCCCTGCATATGCAAAGCGGGCAAGCCTGCGTGCAGGTCTTCTTCTTTCGCAACGGTCAGAACTGGGGCAACAAGGCGTACTTCCCCCGGTTGGCCAGCGATGCCGACGAGGCCGAGGTGCTCGCCGCCTTCATCGGCCAATTCTACGACACCCGCCCCCCCGCCAAGGCGTTGCTCCTCTCCCACGAGATCGAGGGGCGCGAGGTGATGGAGGCGGCGCTGACCGAGAATGCCGGTCACAAGGTCGCCCTGACCGTCCCCGCACGCGGCGAGAAGCGTGAATTGGTGACCGATGCGCTCAGGAACGCCCGCGAAAGCCTCGCCCGCCGCATGGCCGACAGCGCGGCGCAGTCGCGCCTGCTCGACGGCGTGATGGAAGCCTTCGATCTGGGCGAACGCCCCGCCCGCATCGAGGTCTACGACAACTCGCACATCATGGGCACCGATGCCGTCGGCGCGATGATCGTCAGCGGGCCGGAAGGGCTGATGAAGAACCAATACCGCAAGTTCAACATCAAGGGCACCGACCTGACCCCCGGCGACGATTTCGGCATGATGAAGGAAGTCCTCACCCGCCGCTTCACCCGGCTGATGAAGGAAGACCCCGACCGCGACAAGGGCAACTGGCCCGATCTGGTGCTGATCGACGGCGGCGCGGGCCAGCTATCGGCCACGCAGGCCGCCTTCGACGAGCTGGGGGTGGATGACGTGGCGCTGGTCGCCGTGGCAAAGGGTCAGGAGCGCGACGCGGGCAAGGAGGTGTTCCATATGGAGGGCCGCCAACCCTTCGCCCTGCCCCACCGCGACCCCACCCTCTACTTTCTGCAACGCCTGCGCGACGAGGCGCACCGCTTCGCCATCGGCACCCACCGGGCCAAACGTGCCAAGACGCAAATGGCCAACCCCTTGGACGAAATCGGCGGCATCGGCCCCGCCCGCAAACGCGCCCTCCTCGCCCATTTCGGCTCCGCCAAGGCGGTCTCGCGGGCGGGGGTCAGCGACCTGCAAGCGGTCGAGGGCGTCTCGAAGGCGATGGCCGAGAAGATCCACGGGCATTTTCAGGACGGGTGAGGGCATAGGTATTCGTCACCTCGCGACTTGATCGCGGGGTCCATTCTTCAGCGCAAGCCGCACGATGGATACCGCGATCGAGTCGCGGTATGACTTTGCTCTATAAACCCTGCGTTCCTATCCATGCCCGGAAGAAAGGAATACCCATGACCATCACCCGCATCCCCGGCGACTACCCCGGACGCTCTCGCGCCAGCATCCATAACGGTCTCGTCTACACCGTCGGCACCGACCCCGACTCCTCGCCTACGGTCGCGGCCCAGACCCGGCGTATCCTCGCCGATCTCGAAGCCGCACTGACCAAGGCAGGCAGCGGCAAGGACCGCGTCGTACAAGCCACCGTCTACCTGCGCGACATGGCCACGAAGGCCGAGATGGATGCCGTCTGGTGCGACTGGATAGGCGAACCGGAGAACTGGCCCCAGCGCGCCTGCGTCGGTGCCGATCTGGCCGAGGACGACCGCGTCGAGATCGTGCTGGTCGCGGCGGTAGATTAAGCATACACGCGCCCCATGACCACCACCCCCGACGACCTGACCATCGGCCCCGTCCGGGGGCATCTGATCCGCCTGTCGATCCCCGCGTCGATGGGGATGGTGTTCAACACTCTCTATAACCTCACGGATCTATGGTTCGCCGGGATGCTATCGGACGACGCACTCGCGGGCATGTCCATCGCCGGGGCCGTCTTCTTCCTGCTCGTCGGCTTGGGCGCGGGCATTCAGACCGGCACAGCGGCGATGATGGCGTCGGATATCGGTGGCGGGCGGCGCGGGGCGGTGCAGGGCTGGCTCGATAACGCGGTCGGTGTAGCGAT
>CALJIU010000220.1 GCA_937974055.1 uncultured Neomegalonema sp.
TCACCATGCGATAAGTCCTTGCCCGCCCGCCCGCGCATTGCTATGCAGCGCGCCGACGCGGACGTTGTGTAATGGTAAGACCTCAGCCTTCCAAGCTGATGATGCGGGTTCGATTCCCGCCGTCCGCTCCAATTGAGCGACTCGATTGCCTCAGGGCCGTTTCAGGAAGAACGCCCCGAACCCCGATCCCAACAGCAAGATCAGCCCCGCGATGCTCCACGCATCGGGCCAATCTCCGAATACGGCGACGCCCATGATCGTGGCCGAGACGAGCTGCATGTAGACCAATGGCGCTAGCTGCGACGCATCCGCCATCCGCGTGGCGATGGTGTAGAGCAGGTTCCCCGTCGCCGACGCCGCCGCGCTCGCCAAGACGAGGAACACCACCGAAGGGCTGGCCTCCGGCAGCGCGGCGATCCCCCATGGCGTCATCAGCACCGCCCCGATGGTCAGGTGAGAAAACAACAGACTGCGCGGATTGACACGGCCACTCAGCCACTTCGTTGCCACGAGGAAGCACCCGTAGAACAACCCTGCCATCAACGCCCAGATCGTCCCCACCGACACATTCGCATCCGGCCTGACCACCAGCAGCACACCGCAAAAGCCCAGGAACAACAACACCGTCCGCGCCCGCGTGATTGTCTCGCGCAGCAGCCATGCCGACAGGAAATATGACAGAATCGGCCCGACGAAGAAGGCGGCAAAGGCATTGGCGATGGGTTCGGTCTTCAACGCCGTCAGGATCGAGGATACCGCAATCGTGACGAGCACGGCGCGCATCCAATAGCGCCAATCCCGAAAGACCCGAAGGTCGAAATCCCGACCCCTCATCACCGCAAAGATCAGCATCGCACCAAGGGCAAAGCGGCTCCAAGCGACGAAGATCGGCTCGACCCCCGCGCCGGTCAGCAGCTTCCCTGCCGTATCGCCCATCGGAATGAACATCATCCCGATCGACATGATCGCGGCAGCGCGCAGCAGGGGTGAGACGATCATGCGCGTTTGGTCCTCGGCGGGGGAGGGCGGGGTAATCTTGTGTGCTGTGAAAAATCATCCCATGCAATCTTGCGCTGTCCTTCTGGATGAGCTATCTGCCGTGTTCGCGTCTGTAGGGGTGTAGCTCAGTTGGTAGAGCGTCGGTCTCCAAAACCGAATGTCGTAGGTTCGAGTCCTATCGCCCCTGCCACGCGCGATTGTTTTTCGGTGCCGCCCACCGCCCCGCACCCACCTCGCGTTCCGCACGGAACCGGCCACCCATTTCAGGGTACGCTGTGGGTGGCCGGGAGGGGGTGCGGGGCGGTGAGAGGACCAATAGAATGGCTAAAGTGAATCCGGCACAGTTCATCCAGCAGGTGCGCGCCGAAACCGCAAAGGTGACGTGGCCAACCCGGCAGGAAACCATAACGACGACCATCATGGTCTTCATCATGGTGACCCTGACCGCGATCTTCTTCTTGCTGGTGGATCAGGTGCTCAACTTCATGGTTCAGCAGATCGTCGCCCTCGGCGGATGATTCTGAGGGGTTGTTTGAGAAAAATTTCGCTGCCCCGGACTTGATCCGGGGCCTTCTAAATACGCCGGGTTGATAGCGAATTGTAGGCGGTCCCGCATCTGCAAAGCGTCATTTCATGCCGCGTTGCGTTCGGGACAGCGTGATTGCTGCTTAAGCGATTGCCGTAGCGGATGATTCTCAGGGGTTGATTTTTCGTGCGTCGTCGGTAGACATCGCTTGATAACCGTAATTCGAGATGGTGGCGGCGCTTTCCCCGGCAAGTAAGGGGACGGCGCGAAGGCCGCTGTCCGGGACTCAGGATTTCCGATGGCGCATCGCTGGTATATCGTCCACGCTTACTCCAACTTCGAAGGCAAGGTTGCCGAGGCTATCCGCAGTGAAGCCGAGCGCAAAGGCTTGAGCGAGGCTTTCGAGGAAATCCTCGTCCCCACCGAACAGGTGATCGAGGTACGCCGTGGCAAGAAGGTCGAAGTTCCCCGCAAGAACTTCCCCGGCTACGTCCTCGTCAAGATGGACATGACCGACCCGGCCTATCACCTCGTCAAAGACACCAAGAGCGTCGTGGGTTTCTTGGGCGATGGCGGCAAGCCGCAGCCCGTTCCGCAGCGCGAAATCGACCGGATCATGGATACGGCGGAAGACAGCGCCGAAAGCCCCCGCTCGACCATCACCTTCGAGGTCGGCGAAAAGGTCAAGGTCATCGACGGCCCGTTCGAGTCGTTCCTTGGTGACGTGCAGGATGTGGATCACGAAAATGCACGCCTGAAAGTTTCCGTCTCCATCTTCGGTCGCGAAACGCCGGTGGAGCTGGAATACGCTCAGGTTTCCAAGCAGGAATGATCTGTCCGCACAACGTACGCGGATGATGTGCGTAAACTTCCTTAAGTGCCCTTGACGCGGCGGGAATCTTGGACTAGGCGTCCAACTTCGCAATGCAATATCTGCGACTCGACCGTGGAAGGCCAGAACAGCGCGCTGTTTGAACCGGACCACGGACCATTTGTGCCTCAGGTCGCGTCCTAGAGGCCGGTAGAACGAAGGAGGCCTTCATGGCCAAGAAGATCGTCGGGCAGCTCAAGCTGCAAGTTCCGGCGGGCAAGGCGAACCCATCGCCGCCCATCGGCCCCGCGCTCGGTCAGCGCGGTATCAACATCATGGAATTCTGCAAGGCTTTCAACGCCAAGACGCAGGAGATGGAGCCGGGCGCACCGTGCCCCACCATCATCACGTATTATCAGGACAAGTCGTTCACCTTCGTGATCAAGACGCCTCCGGCAAGCCACTTCCTGAAGAAAGCCGCCAAGCTGACTTCCGGTTCCAAGGCTCCCGGTCGTGAGAGCGCCGGTCAGGTGACCCACGCCCAGCTGCGTGAGATCGCCGAAGCCAAAATGGCCGACCTGAACGCCAATGATCTCGATCAGGCGATGAAAATCATCGGTGGCTCGGCCAAGTCGATGGGCCTCAAAGTGGTGGAGAGCTGATATGGCAAAGCAAGGCAAACGCCAGACCGCTGCCCGCGCAGCCGTCGCCAAGGCTCTGGACGGACGCACTGCGCTGCCCGTCACCGAAGCCGTCAAGCTGGTCAAGTCGAACGCGACCGCGAAATTCGATGAAACCGTCGAAATCGCGCTGAATCTCGGCGTCGATCCTCGCCACGCTGACCAGATGGTGCGCGGCGTCGTGACCCTGCCGAACGGCACCGGCAAGACCGTGCGCGTCGGCGTCTTCGCCCGTGGCGCGAAGGCCGATGAAGCGACCGCAGCGGGTGCCGATGTCGTCGGTGCCGAAGACCTGATGGAAACCGTTCAGGGCGGCACCATCGACTTCGACGTCTGCATCGCGACCCCCGACATGATGCCCGTCGTGGGCCGTCTGGGTAAGGTTCTAGGCCCGCGCGGCATGATGCCGAACCCCAAGGTCGGCACCGTCACGATGGATGTCGCCAAGGCGATCAATGACGCCAAGGGTGGTCAGGTTCAGTTCCGTGCCGAAAAGGCCGGTGTGGTGCATGTCGGTGTCGGCAAGGCCAGCTTCGGCGAGCAGCAGATCGAGGAGAACGTCCGCGCTCTCATCGACGCGGTTGCCAAGAACAAGCCGAGCGGCGCCAAGGGCACCTACATGCAGAAGGTTTCCCTCAGCTCCACGATGGGTCCGGGCGTCGCGGTCGACGTCTCCGAGATTCTGGGCTGATAAGAATTCCGGCAGGTGGTCCCGAAGGGGGCGGCCAGCCGGTGACATGCGGATCGCCCTGAATGGGGCGTTTCGCGACCCGTCCGAGACGGTGGGTGGCGCGCGGAGAGGCCTCTCCGCAACCCTTAATTTCCCGCCCTAGACTGGGAACGATGTCATGGATCGACCAATTTGGGCGGTCTTGGCGTGGATACCCGGATGGGATACGACGTCGAAAAAGGGATAAGTCTCCCGTTTTCGGCACCCTTGAGCCGGTGGATCGGGGATTTTCCCCAACCCGCCATGACTGTTGGAGAAGACTGTGGAAAGAGCCCAAAAAGACAAGGTGGTCGAAGACCTCGGCCAAATCTTTGCGGACTCCGGCACCGTCGTAGTATGTCACTACGCGGGTCTCACGGTCGCTGAGATGACGGACCTTCGCATTAAGATGCGTGAAGCAGGTGCTTCGGTCCGTGTCGCCAAGAACAGGCTCGCAAAGATCGCATTGGAAGGTACGGAATTTCAGGGACTGGATCAGTTCCTGACCGGCCAGACCGTCCTCGCCTATTCGGAAGATCCCGTGGCACCCGCCAAGGTTATCGACGAATACGCCAAGAAGAACGACAAGCTCGTGATTCTCGGTGGGGTGATGGGCGGTTCGGTAATGGATGTCGCAGGGGTTAAATCCCTCGCCGCCATGCCCTCCCGCGAGGAGCTTCTTGCGTCGATTGCCGCCCTCCTGGGCGCACCGGCCTCGAACCTCGCATCCGCGATCGGCGCACCCGCGAGCAATATCGCGGGTATCCTGTCGACGCTCGAAGAGCGCGACGCCGCCTGAGATTGCAGTGATTTACGGGACGCGACGTGACATTCGATGCACGCCGGACCACTTGATAAAGCGAACGGAAGAAACCAAATGGCTGATCTGAAGAAACTTGCTGAAGAAATCGTCGGTCTCACCCTGCTCGAAGCGGGCGAGCTGAAAACCATCCTCAAAGACGAGTATGGCATCGAGCCTGCCGCTGGCGGCGCAATGATGGTTGCTGGTCCTGCTGGCGGTGGTGAAGCCGCTGAAGAGAAGACGGAATTCACCGTCATGCTCAAAGGCGCTGGCGACAAGAAAATCAACGTCATCAAAGAAGTCCGTGCCATCACCGGCCTCGGTCTGAAAGAGGCGAAAGACCTCGTCGAAGGCGCGCCGAAAGAAGTGAAGACCGATGTGCCGAAGGCCGAAGCCGAAGAGATCAAGTCGAAACTCGAAGCTGCCGGTGCAGAAGTCGAGCTGACCTGATTGTGACGGTCCGGGCGGGAGAGCAGTCCCGCGCGATGTAACGAACTGGGCTGATGCCGGTTTCACGCTGAAACCGGGATCGGCCCGTCATCGTCTGTAAAGGGTGGTATGGACGGTACACATGGTTAACAGCGTTTACTGGGGTAAGTTCCCCGGAAAATGTATTTGAGACGACACGATAATGATTGCCGGTTTTGACCCGTATTTGACGGGGCGGAAACGGCGCGACGGACCGGCGGACTGGCAGGCCAACGGGACGACACGCAGGCAACCGTGGGTGGCGCGGGGTGCTCTGCAATGGAGGCGAGAACGACTATGGCGCAAACGTATATCGGTCGCAAACGGATCCGCAAGATGTTCGGCAAGATACGCGAAGTCGCGGACATGCCCAACCTCATCGAGGTCCAGCGCAGTTCCTACGATCTCTTCCTCAGCAGCGGCGGCGGGGCCGAACCTGCGATGGATTCGGGGATCGCCGGCGTTTTCAATTCCGTCTTCCCGATCAAGGATTTTAACGACACCTCCACCCTCGAATTCGTGCGCTACGAGCTGGAAGCGCCCAAATTCGACGTCGAGGAATGTCAGGCGCGTGACATGACCTACGCGGCACCTCTTAAGGTAACGTTGCGTTTGATCGTTTTCGATGTGGACGAGGAAACCGGCGCGAAGTCGGTGAAGGACATCAAGGAACAGGATGTCTACATGGGCGATATGCCGCTCATGACCCATAACGGTACCTTCGTCATCAACGGCACCGAGCGCGTGATCGTCAGTCAGATGCACCGCTCGCCGGGCGTCTTCTTCGACCATGACAAGGGCAAGACCCACGCTTCCGGCAAGCTGTTGTTCGCCGCGCGCGTCATCCCCTACCGTGGATCGTGGCTCGATCTGGAATTCGATCCCAAGGACATCGTTTTCGTCCGCATCGACCGCCGTCGCAAACTGCCCGCGACGACGCTGCTCTATTCCCTCGGCCTCGATCAGGAGGGCATCATGGATGCCTTCTACGACACCGTGGAATACGCGAAAGCCAAAGACGGCTGGTCCGTGCCGTTCAACCCCGCGCGCCTGAAAGGCTCGAAGCAGAGCTTCGATCTGATCGATGCCAAGACCGGCGAGATCATCGCCGAAGCGGGCGTCAAGATCACGCCACGCAAGCTGAAAAAGCTGTCCGAGGCGGGTGTCGAGCGCGTGCTGGTGCCGCATGAATCGATCATCGGTCGCTTCATGGCGCAGGATATCATCAACGAAGAAACCGGCCTCATCTACTGCGAAGCGGGCGGCGAGATTACCGAGGAAGTCCTCGAAACTCTCACCGATCTCGGCCACACGACCTTCCCGGTTCTCGACATCGATCATGTCGAAGTCGGTGCCTATATCCGCAATACGATGTCCGTGGACAAGAACATCAGCCGCGAAACCGCGCTGCTCGATATCTACCGCGTCATGCGTCCCGGTGAGCCACCGACCTTGGAGGCGGCGGAGGCGCTGTTCGAATCGCTGTTCTTCGATTCTGAGCGTTACGATCTCAGCGCCGTGGGCCGCGTGAAGATGAACATGCGCCTCGACCTCGACGCCCCCGACACCCTGCGCACCCTGCGCAAGGAAGACATCCTCGCCGTCGTCAAAACACTGGTCGCGCTGCGCGACGGGCGCGGCGATATCGACGATATCGACAACCTCGGCAACCGCCGTGTCCGTTCGGTCGGCGAGCTGATGGAAAACCAGTATCGCGTCGGTCTGCTCCGCACCGAACGCGCGATTCGCGAGCGTATGTCCTCGGTCGATATCGACACGGTCATGCCGCAGGATCTCATCAACGCCAAACCGGCGGCTGCCGCCGTGCGTGAATTCTTCGGCTCCAGCCAGCTTTCGCAGTTCATGGACCAGACGAACCCGCTGTCGGAAGTCACCCACAAGCGCCGCCTGTCGGCGCTTGGGCCGGGCGGCCTGACCCGTGAGCGGGCGGGCTTTGAGGTGCGCGACGTGCACCCGACCCATTATGGCCGCATCTGTCCGATTGAGACACCGGAAGGCCCGAACATCGGCCTCATCAACTCGCTCGCCACTTTTGCCCGTGTGAACAAATACGGCTTCATCGAAAGCCCGTATCGCAAGGTGATCGAGGGCAAGCTGACTGACGACGTGGTTTATCTGTCGGCCATGGAGGAGATGAAGCACACCGTCGCGCAGGCGAACGCCAAGCTGACGGTCGATGGCGGCTTCGAGGATGAAATCGTCTCGACCCGTAAATCCGGCGACTTCATGATGAACCCGCGCGAGAACGTGGACCTGATCGACGTGTCGCCGAAGCAGCTCGTCTCGGTCGCCGCCTCCCTGATCCCATTCCTCGAAAACGACGACGCCAACCGCGCCCTCATGGGTTCGAACATGCAGCGTCAGGCCGTGCCATTGGTGAAAGCCGAAGCGCCGCTTGTCGGCACGGGTATGGAAGAGCGCGTCGCGCGCGATTCCGGTGCATCCATCGTCGCGCGCCGGGGCGGTATCGTCGACCAAGTCGATGCCATGCGTATCGTGGTGCGCGTAACCGACGATCTGGCCCCTGGTGATCCGGGCGTCGATATCTATCGCCTGCGCAAATTCCAGCGGTCGAACCAGAACACCTGCATCAACCAGCGCCCTCTCATCAAAGTGGGCGACCGGGTGCAGATGAACGACGTGATCGCCGATGGCCCATCCACCGATCTGGGCGAGCTGGCGCTGGGTAAGAACGTGCTCGTCGCGTTCATGCCCTGGAACGGCTATAACTTCGAGGATTCGATCCTCATCTCCGAACGCATCGCCAAGGATGACGTCTTCACCTCGATCCATATCGAGGAATACGAAGTCTCCGCC
>CALJIU010000221.1 GCA_937974055.1 uncultured Neomegalonema sp.
AGGATGCCCAGCGCCAGCCCCGGCGTCTCGGTCACCATCGCGTCGGCCTTGGGCTGCTTGCCCGGTCGCCAAGGGGTCGTGACAGTCATGACGTCGGCGCTGTGATGCTGATGCACGGACAGCAGCGCCTCGCGCGCCACGCCCATCTTGCGCGCGGCGTAGCCCCGGTTCTTCGCCACGTTTTCGCGCGGATCGCCCGATGCCCCCCGCCCGCATTGCAGCCCTTCATAGATGCCCTCGGACACTCCGCCCTTGCGGGTGAAGAAGGCATGACGGATGCCCTCGCCCTGCAATTCGTCGGTTTCGACAACTTCGATCATGCGCCCAGTTCCTCTGCAAATCCTGGTGGCGGGATGTCGTCGCCCGACAACGCCAGCGCCTTGAACAGCGTTCCCATCGCCTCCGGATTGGTCAAACGGTCCAGCGCCGCCTCGATTTCTTCGGCCCGTTCCGGCTGTTTCTTGGCCAGCATCGCCGCCCGCACCCGGATGCCCAGCCAGTCGAGCAAGGCCCCCTGCCCACGCACGCCCCACCCGGTCGCGCCCGCGCCCTCGGCGGCCTTGGACAACGCAATGAAATCGACATGGGCGGTCAGGTCCGCCTCCCCCGGCGCGTCCAGCGGGTCGGCATAGGCGTGGCCCTGCATGGCTTGCAGCGTATCGCCGCTCGCCCGCACCGCCGCATGGCCGTAATCCACCACCAATGCCACGCCCCCTGCGGAGGCCAGCCGCGCGCCAATGGTGGCGGCGATGCTGCGCCCCTGCGGGCAAGTCTCATAGACCGCGTCCTCCTCGGTGCCGCCGGGCAGATCGTCGGCATCACCCAAGGGCGGCGACAAGCCGAAGGCGAGGCGGTCATGCACAAGGCCAACCATCCGCTCGCAAAGCGCCCCGTTCTGCACCGTGAATTGCCGCACGGGCAGCGCATCGAAGAACTCATTCGCGATCAGAAACAGCGGACCGTCCGGCAACCCGTCGATATCATCGGCCCAATGCGGCTGATGCGCGCCCAGGCTTTCCCATTGCTTGCGGCGCAGGGCGGGTGAGGTTTCGACCAGCCAGATTTCGGCGGCCTCCACGAACCCCTCGACCCGCGCGCTGGCGCGCAGGATATCGGCCATCAGCGTGCCTCGCCCCGGTCCCAATTCGGCCAGTACGAAGGGTTTCGGCGAACCGCGATCCATCCACGCCTGCGCCAGCCACAACCCGATCATCTCGCCGAACATCTGGCTGATTTCGGGGGCGGTGGTAAAATCGCCCGCTTTCCCCAAAGGGTCGCGCGTGATGTAGTAGCCGTGCTCCGGGTGAGACAGGCACAGCGCCATGTATTCGGCCACCGGCATCGGCCCACCCTCGCGGATGCGCGCCGCGATGATCTCGTGCAAAGGCGTCATCGGAACGTCCCCGCTTCCCCGGATGCGATGCAGCGTGAAACGATGCTTCGCTGGTCCGGGGCCTGTTCGAGCGAGGATAGACCCCGGACCAGCGCGGCAGGACTACGTCCCGCAGCGCATCCGGGGATGCGGAAAATCATACTCATGCCACCCGCCGCCGCATCGCCCAGACGATCATCGCCCCACCGACCAGCACCATCGGCAGCGATAGCAACTGTCCCTGCTGCAAGCATTGCCCGAACGGCGCGACCACGCATTCGAGGCCGGGATTGGCCTCGCGGAAGAACTCCACGAAGGCCCGTGACAGGCCGTACCCGGCGATGAACACCCCCGCCACCAGTCCGGGCCGCTTCAGCCCGCCATTCCACGCCACCACCGCCAGCACGATCATCAGCAACAGCCCTTCCAGCCCCGCCTCGTATAACTGGCTGGGGTGGCGCGGCACCTGAGCGGGGTCGGCGGGGAAGACGAAGGCCCACGGCCCATTCCACGGCTTGCCCCACAGCTCGCCATTGACGAAATTCGCGATCCGCCCGAATAGTAGGCCGAACGGCGCAGCACAGGCCACCGCATCGGCGGTCGACAGGGGCGGTGCGGGGTTCAGGCGGCAGAACAGCGCGGCCCCGACCACGACACCCAGAAACCCACCGTGGAAGGACATCCCCCCCTCCCACGTCTTCAGGATATCCGCCGGATTCGCCATATAATACTGAAAGTTATAGAACAGCACATACCCTAGCCGCCCACCGATGATCGTGCCGAAAGTGGCAAAGAACAACAGCGTCTCGGCCCGGTCCGGCGCAAAGGGCGGGGTGTTATTCGGCCATAGCCGCTCCCGCCGTGTCAGCATCACGACATAGCGCCAGCCAAGGATCAGCCCGACGATATAGGCGAGCGCATACCAGCGGATGCCAATCGGTCCCAACTGGATGGCGAAGGGGTCGATATTCGGAAAGGGCAGGACCATCTCGATGGGCATCACGCGCTACCACCCCCTGTCAGGCCCAACGTATCGTAGACCTCGCGCATCACGGGCCGGGCCAGCGTCGCCGCCCGCTCCGCCCCATCCGCGAGGATCGCGTCGATGGCCCCCTCATCCTCCAGCAACCGCCGCATTTCCTCGCCGATGGGCGCGATTTTCGCCACCGTCAGATCGGCCAGCGCGGGCTTGAACGCCCCGAATCCCTGCCCGCCATACTCGGCCAGCACATCCGCCTTCGATTGCCCGGACAACGCGGCATAGATGCCGACGAGGTTCATCGCTTCGGCCCGCCCTGACAAACCGTCGACCTCCGACGGCAAGGGTTCGGGATCGGTCTTCGCCTTCCTGATTTTCTGCGCAATCAGGTCGGCGCTGTCCGTCATGTTGATCCGGCTGGCATCCGAGGGGTCGGATTTCGACATTTTGTTCTCGCCGTTGCGCAGCGACATGATCCGCGCCGTCTCCGGTTGGATCAACGGTTCGGGCAGCGGAAAGAAATCCGGCACCGAGAAATCGTTGTTGAACTTCGCGGCGATGTCGCGGGTCAGTTCCAGATGCTGCTTCTGATCCTCGCCCACCGGCACATGGGTCGCCCGATAGGCGAGGATATCGGCGGCCATCAAGGTCGGATAGGAAAACAGGCCCACCGAGGCGTTCTCCTTGTTCTTACCCGCCTTTTCCTTGAACTGCGTCATGCGGTTCAGCCACCCCATCCGCGCCACGCAAGTAAAGATCCAGCCCAATTCGGCATGGGCGGTCACCCGCGACTGGTTGAAGATGATCGAGCGTTCGGGGTCCAGCCCCGCCGCGATATAGGCCGCCGCCACCTCGCGCGTTGCCCGCGACAACTCGGCAGGCTCCTGAAACACCGTGATCGCGTGCAGATCGACCACGCAGTACAGGCGATCCGCGAATTCGTCCCGTTCCTGCAACGCCACGAAATTCACCAGCGCGCCAAGATAATTCCCCAGCGTCAGGTTCCCCGTCGGCTGCATCCCAGAAAATACGCGGGGCGTATGGGTGGTGGTCATGGCATGGTCCTTCGAAGGCAAAAATCCGCCTGATCGATAAGCGCGCAACGCACGCTATGCAAGAGGTGTCGGTCCCACGTAAAAGTGACATTCAGTCCTTCTTCACCGCTTTCAAGCCCTTTTCGAAGCTCCCCGATGCTACCTTCGCGGCTTCCACGAGCGCGTCGAAACCATCGGGCGGGTTGCCATCATCCAACATCCCCTTGAAGGTCGCGTAGGCATCCGTCCTGCTGCCATAGGCCCGCAAGGTGCTTTCGTCATTGACCCATGCGAGCACGATCACCCTGCTGGCACTGTCGAAACGAAAGAACAGGCGGTACTGCTGAAAGAACCTCGCCCGGAACCAATGCTTGTAGCCTGCGCCCAGCGTCCCGCCTTGTCTGAACGCCGCCGATGCGGGGTCCGCCGGGATCACATCGGTCACGAGCCGCAGGATCGCCGCCAGACGTTTCGTACAGTTCTTCTGACGATAGGTATCGGGATCGCGAAGCCGTCGCGCCTCGACCTGCTCGATCAAATCGTGCAGTTGATCGAGGAAGACCGGATGCGCGTAGATGGACCAGCCGTTGACGACCAGCGGCGCGTCACTCATCGTCGGGCGACAATGCCGCATCCATATCGATATCGACGTCTGCCACCAGTGTTTCGAGACGCTCGCGCAACCCGCCATCGAAAGCCGCCAATCGCTGCGGATGCGTTCTGATATCCGCTTCGAGCAGATCGAGAAACGCCCCCAGCGCCGGATCGGCATCCATGTCGCGAACCGGCTCAATATAGACCCGCCCATCCGCATCGGTGCAATAGCGGATGCGGTCCCCCTTGCCGAGTTTCAGCCGATTACGCACGCCACTCGGCACCGTCGTCTGATAACGATCCGTTAGTTTGGACGTTTCCTCTGCGAGTATCGACATGACGCATTTCCTGACCGAAGCATGGGGAACTACCTACAGTAATGCATTTGCATTACCAGTCAATGTTTCACAACACCCGCGCAGGACACGCTTGAACGGAAAGGTCTACCAATAAGCGCGGTCAAGCTCCCCTCCCCGCTTGCGGGGGGAAGTTGGGAGGGGGCGTGCCGAAAGGGAACGGTGGTTGTGGTTGAGAGACCCCGCCGCTACGCGGGGCCATCCAAGTGCGGGACAGCTAAAATTCTTTCGGGCGTTTGCCATGCCCCCGCGTCGTCATCTCCCTCGCACCTTATCAAGAAACATGCTTTACCGTGGCGACCATGAATGATGATCCCTTCACCGAACCGCGCAAGCGCGAGCCGATCTTCAACCCACGGGCCTTCGAGGCGATGCCCGTCGTCGTGATGGTGGCCACGATGGTCGCGATCCACGCATGGATCATCTATGCAGGGCCGCAAACGCAATACATCGTCTACCGCGACTACGCCTTCTTCTCGACCCGGCTTTGGCAGGGCGAAGACCTGCTGGCCCTCGTCTCCCACGCCTTCCTGCATGGCAGTTGGGCGCATCTGCTGATGAACATGTTCGCCCTGTTCGCGCTGGGCACGGTCTGCTGGAAGCGGATGGGCACGGCCAATTTCTACGCCTTCTTCGGCATCACCGCCGCCGCCGGGGCGCTGGCCTTCGCGTTGATCCGACCCGGCGAAACCGGCCCGCTGGTCGGTGCCTCTGGCGCGATTTTCGGAATGCTCGCCGCCTTCAAATACATGCAATTCGCGCAGGTCGCCGAGCGCGGGGTCGATGTGCGCAAGGACGCGATCCTGTTCCTGCTCCAGATTACGGTACTGAATTTCGTGCTGGGGCTGGCCACGGGCGGCGCAATGGCGTGGGAGGCGCATTTCGGCGGCCTCGCCATCGGCTGGTTCATCACCCCCTATATGTTGGAGAAGAAACGGTGACCGACCGCGCCCACCCCGAACCGCGCAGCGCCTATCGCTGGTTCCTGCCGATCACGACCCGCTGGATGGACAACGACGTCTTCGGCCACGTCAACAACGTGCAGTATTACTCCTTCATCGACACGACCGTATGCAGCTATCTGGTCGAAACCGGCCTGTTCCACCCCACGACCGGGGGCTTGATGGCGGTGGTCGCCGAATCCGGGTGCAGCTATTTCTCCTCCGTCGCCTACCCGGATGCCCTGACGGGGGCGCTGCGCATCGACCGCATGGGCACCTCCTCCGTCCGCTACGGCGTCGGCATCTTCCGCGAGGACGAGGATCAGGCCAGCGCGGGCGGCTTCTTCACCCATGTCTATCTTGACCGCGCAACCGGCAAGCCCGCCCCCCTGTCCGAAGACCTGCGGACGGCACTGAACGGCTTGATCGCGTAACGGCAATCCGGGGAGAAATCGATGAGATATCAGATCGCAGCGGCGACAATGGCCTTCACCGCCATCGCCTTCATCGCGGTACAGGCCCCCACGGCCCAGACCTCGGACAAGAAATCCGCCAAAACCCTGCGCGCCATACAGGAATTCAACAGCATCGAGAACGAAACCGACCGCTCGAAAGCATTGTTCGAGGAGATGGCGAAGGTCATCACCCATCCCCGCTGCATAAACTGCCACCCCCGCGACGATTCTCCCCGTCAGGGGATGGACATGGCGATGCATAATCCCCCCGTCATCCGCTACGACGAAAGCGGCATGGGTGCGCCGGGAATGCGCTGCACCACTTGCCATGGCGAGCAGAATGTCGAGTTGGTCGGCGTGGGCGGCATCCAGTCCATGCCGGGGCATTCTCCGTGGCACCTCGCGCCGAAATCCATGGGCTGGATCGGCCTGTCGGTCGGCGAAATCTGCGAACAGCTCAAAGACCCCGCCCGCAACGGCGACCGCACATTAGCCGAAATCCACGAGCATAACGCCGAAGACGGCCTCGTCGGCTGGGGCTGGAAACCCGGCAAAGGCCGCGAACCCGCCCCCGGCAGCCAGGCCCGTTTCGGCAACCTGACCCAAGCATGGATCGACACCGGCGCCCATTGCCCGGAATAAATGCCAGGTACCATCAAACTCCTCTCCCCGCTTGCGGGGGGAGGTTGGGAGGGGGGTGTCTCCGCCCTGACCGATGCTTAGGACGGATAGATTACTCCCCCTCCCCGGCCCTCCCCCCACTTCGTGGGGAGAGGGAGACGCACGGACATTTCTTCGAGTTGCTGACATAGCGAGCCAGCGCCCTACCTTCCCCCCATGAACGCCACCGACCTCCTCACCCTCACCGATCAGGGCCTCTACTGCCCGCAGGGCGATTTTCACATCGACCCGCATCTGCCCGTCGAAAAGGCCGTCATCACCCACGGCCATGCCGACCATTGCCGCCCCGGCTCCCACGCCATCCTCGCCACCCCCGAAACCGTCGAGATCGCCCTGACCCGCTACGGCGAAAACGCCTTCGAGGAGACGCAGGATCAGCCCTATGGCGAGGTATGCCGCATCGGCGATGTCGATGTGACATTCTTTCCCGCCGGTCACGTCCTCGGCTCGGCGCAGGTCTTGATCGAACACAAGGGCCGCCGCGCGGTCGTCTCCGGCGATTACAAATGCCGCCCCGACAAGTCCTGCGCCGATTTTGAGTTGGTCCCCTGCGACCTTTTCGTGACCGAGGCCACGTTCGGGTTGCCGGTTTTCCGCCACCCCGACGCCCCGGTCGAAATCGCCAAGCTGCTGGATTCGCTGAAACTCTTCCCCGACCGCAGCCACGTCATCGGGGTCTATGCCTTGGGCAAGGCCCAGCGCCTGATTGCCGAGTTGCGTGCGGCGGGGCATGACGCGCCGATCTATATCCACGGCGCGCTGCGCAAGCTGTGCGAGCTGTACGAACGCCACGGCATCGCCTTGGGCGAACTGCCCGACGCCACCGCAAAGGGCGACAAGGACCGTTTTCGCGGCCAGATCACGCTCGCCCCGCCCGGTGCCATCGCCGACCGCTGGGCACGCCGCCTGCCCGATACCCGCGTCGGCATGGCCAGCGGCTGGATGAGCGTCCGCCAGCGGGTCAAACAGCGCAATGTCGAACTGCCCCTCATCATCTCGGACCACGCCGATTGGGACGAGCTATGCGACACCATCATCGGCACGGGGGCCGAGGATATCTGGGTCACCCATGGCCGCGAGGATGCGCTGTGCCACTGGTGCGAAACGCAGGGTATCCGCGCGCAACCGCTATCCATCGCCGGATTGGGCGAGGAAGACGAATGAGCGTCAAGGATACTCTGCCCCGCACGCAGACCCAGAGCCTCGATGGTCAGCACGCCACCTTGCGAGGCCCCGCATCTGCGTGCGGGGCAGAGTGGTTCGCATGACCCCCCATATCGGCATCCTCATGCTCGACACCGCCTTCCCCCGCATCCTCGGCGATGTCGGCAACCCCGCCTCCTACGACATGCCCGTCCGCCTGCATGTCATCGAGGGCGCGGATGTGCCAGACGTGGTCAGCGCCGCCCCACCCCCCGACGCCCTCATCGACCGCTTCATCGCCGGGGCGCAGGCATTGGAAGCCTCCGGCGCGGTCGGCATCGTCACCAGTTGCGGCTTCCTCGGCCATGCACAGGATGCGCTGGCCCGCTCGGTCCAGATCCCCGTCATCGCCTCCGCCCTGTCGCTCGGCCCCTTGATCCGCAGCATGACCGGCGGGCGGCGTGTCGGCATAATCACCGCCGATTCCCGCGCCCTCACCCCTGCCCTGCTGGCGACATCGGGCCTGCACCCGGATCACGTCGCCATTGCCGGGATGGAAACCTCCGACGACTGGCAACGCCTGATCCTGACCACCAAAGACGCCCAGTCCCGCGAGATCGACACCGATGCCATCGGTGCAGCGGCGGAAAACGCGGCCCGTCACCTGACCGCCGCGCATCCCGACCTTGGCGCGATTCTACTCGAATGCACCAACCTGCCGCCCTACGCGACCCGCATTGGCAAGACAGTTAGTTTACCTGTCTTCCATATCCTCCACGCCGCGCATCTGTTATGGGATGCACGCAAAATTTCGCCATGATCGGCGCGATATCATTACTTTTAACAGGAGAACCCTCATGTCCGTAGCCCGCGTTACCGAAATCACCGCAACCTCGAAGAAAGGCTTCCAGCAGGCCGTCGAAAAAGGCGTCGCCCGCGCCAGCAAGACCCTCAAGAACATCACCGGCGCGTGGGTCGAGGATCAGAAGGTCGTCTGCGAAGACGGCAAGATCGTGAAATACATGGTCCGTATCAAAGTGACCTTCGTTCTCAACGATAAGTAATGTGTCGCGGTTCCCTTTGCGTTCCGCTGTTGCTATAGCGGGCCGCAAAGGAGAATCGCACCCGTGCCGACCGACGCCACCCCCCTGACCCTTTCCCTGAGCGATGTGCTCATGGAGGCCCGCCCAAGCGGGGCATTATGGTTACCGGGGGAGAGCACGCTGGTCATCTCTGACCTGCATCTCGGCAAGGCGGAGCGCAATGCCCGCCGGGGCGGCGGCTTTTGGCCCCCCTACGAAAACACCGAAACGCTGAACCGGCTGGATGCGGA
>CALJIU010000222.1 GCA_937974055.1 uncultured Neomegalonema sp.
GCCATGCCGACGCTGATGGTGGTGAGCAAGATGCCGAGGCGGATCTCGCGGCGGCTGAGGCCCGCAAAGCGGATGCCGAGCGTCAGGCCAACGACAAGCTGCGTCATGGAGATCATCCATGGGGGCGGCACGGCATCGGTCAGGCCGATCAAGTGCGCTGCGCCGCTGATGAGGATGGGGCCGGTGATGAGGGCGGCAGGCAGGCCGATGCGCTGACCTGCCAACAGCCCGATCACGCCGCAGGCCGCGAGGACGAGGGCATTGGGCAGGTCGAATACACCCCTGGCCTCGATCTGTGCGCCCGACGCGCTGCCGACCGCCGCGCCCTCCAGCAGCATGAACACCATTGGCACGGTGAGGATGCAGATGATGAGGCGCAGGAACTGGAGCAGGTTGAGCATCCGCGTATCCGCGCCATTCTCTTCGCCCATGGCGATGGCTTCGATGAGACCGCCGGGCATGGCCGCGAACCACGCGGTCGGTTTGTCCAGCTTTCCGATGCGGCGGAACAGGGTGTAGGCGGTGACATGGGCGATGGGGACGAAAAGGACGAGGGAAGCAAGGCTGGGCCACCAGCGGGCGATATCGCGGATGAGATCGGGAGTGACCGCGCCACCGATGGCCACGCCGATAATGGGGACGAAGAAGAAGCGGGCCTTGACCGGGAACTGGACCGGCTCGCCCGCGATCTCGACCTTTGCAAGGGCAGCGAGGCCCACTGCGACGACCGCGCCGAACAGCCATGGGAGGGGCGTACCGATCCATCGCGCGAGGAGCGCTCCGCCCGTGCCGATCAGAACGGTCGCGACGAGGGCGATGGGGTCGTAGTCCTTGCCGAGCAGGTGGATGGGGCGGGGGTGGTTCACCGGGCGGCGGCCTTAGCGTGGGTGACGATGGCGTGGTTGAGACGGCTCAGGACGTGTTCGAGGTCGAGGATGCCGGGGGTCTTCGCGAGGGTCGCTTCGTCCATGAAGAGCTTGCGGTTGATTTCGAGCTGCACGGAATGGCGACCTGCTGAGGGGTCGGCGTAGCGGCGGACGAGTTCGACGCCCTTGTAGGGATCGTTGATGGCCACATCATAGCCTTCGCCGCGCAGGTGGTCGGCGATGAGGGTGGTCAGGGCAGGCTCGCAGGTCGTGCCGTCGCGGTCGCCGATGATGAAATCGGGGCGGGCGACGGGGCCGTCCTCGCTGTTCGCATCGCCCATCGCGGGCATGGAGTGGCAGTCGATATGATAACAGACGCCGTGGCGCGCATGGGCGGCGTCGATCAGGCTGGCGAGGGCCTCGTGGTAGGGCCGCCAGCAGGTCTCGATGCGGTGGCGAACCTCGAAGATCGTGAGCGGGCGGTCGTACATTTCGCCCTCCCCCCGCATCCGTCGCCAGATCAGCCCCGCGCCCCGGTTCAGCGTCTTGCTGGAGGGTTGGACCGGCCCGTCCCAGTCACCGTCGATCATCGTCACGTCGAGATCGAGGTCGGACCGGTTGGGGTCGATATAGCTGCGCGGGAACAGGGCGTGGAGGAGCGGCGCGCCGAGGCTCGTGACGGGGGCGAAGAGTTCCTCGATATGGGCATCCTCCGCCTGCCGCAGCAGCATGGGGTCAAGGATGTGGTCGAAATCCTCGGGGTAGATCGAGCCGGAATGGGGGCTGTCGAAGACGACCGGGACGGGGATTCCCTCGGGGGGGATGATGCGGAAGGCAGGGTTCATCTGCTACTCCGCTGCTCCGCACGCAGATGCGGAGCCTCGCCGGATTGTGCGCTACTCTGCGAGGCCCCGCATCTGCGTGCGGGGCAGCGTGTTTCTTGTTTTTCGTTACCCTTCCCGCCACAGCTCAACAACAAGGCTTCGCGGGCATGGGCAGCGAGGCCGAGGGGTATGCCCGCGTCACCCCGGGCACGCCGATTACCTTTCCCGAAGATCACGGCGCGCACCCCGCTTATCGTATCGAGTGGTGGTACGTGACCGCCAATCTTACCGATGAGGCGGGCGACCCCTTGGGCGTGCAATTCACCCTGTTTCGACAGGCGGGCAGCCCCGATACATCCGCCACAGGCTGGGCGCGCACGCAATACTGGATGGGCCATACCGCCCTGACCACTGGGCGCGTCCACCTGCATGGCGAAAGCCTTGCGCGCGGGGGTATCGGGCAGGCGGGGGTGACCGCCGATCCCTTCGCGGCATGGATCGACGATTGGCGCTTTGCCAGCATCGACCAAGACTTCGCCCCCTTGCGGCTGACGGCTTCGGGCAAGGGCTTTTCCTATGACCTGACCCTCGCCACCGATGCGCCGATGGTGTTGCAGGGGGAGGGTGGATACAGTCGCAAATCCGACCGGGGGCAGGCGTCCTATTACGTCAGTCAGCCGTTCTTCGAGGTGACCGGCACCGTCACGTTAGACGGACAGCCGCGCCCGGTGTCGGGCCGCGCATGGATGGATCGCGAATGGTCGTCGCAACCCCTCGCCGCCGATCAGGATGGCTGGGACTGGTTCTCGCTGCATCTGGGGACGGGCGAGAAGGTGATGCTGTTCCGCCTGCGCAGCACGACACGCGCCCCCTATTTCGCAGGCAACTGGATATCCCCCGATGGCAGTAGCGAGGCGATCCCCGCCGATGCCATCCGGGCGGAACCGTTGGAAACGAGCGATGTTGCCGGGCGGACCATCCCGACCCGCTGGCGTCTGACGGTGGAGGGACGCGACCTCGATGTCACGGTTGGCGCGCTGAATCCGCAAAGCTGGAACGACACGATCTTTCCCTATTGGGAAGGCCCGATTTCGGTGAACGGCTCGCATGATGGGGTCGGGTATCTTGAAATGACGGGGTATCCGGGTGATAGGTGACACCCATTCCCACTCTGCCCCGGATCTGCGCGCGGTGCAGCGTATCTTTGCTTCACAGGTTCCATGCCCCAAGATTTCCACCCCGTCGAGATAATCAACCCCACAGCACCCCCCGGCCTGTTGATCATTACCGACCATGCTTCCAACGCCCTGCCACCCGAATACGGCACCCTTGGCCTGCCAGCCGAAGAGTTCGAGCGCCATATCGCCTATGATATCGGCACGGCGGGGGTGGCGCGCGCGCTAGCGCAGCGGTTGAACGCGACGGCGATCCTGTCGGGGTTCTCGCGCCTGCTGATCGATCCGAACCGGGGCGAGGACGATCCGACGCTGGTGATGAAGATCTCGGACGGGGCCATCATCCCCGGCAACCGGGATGCCGATACGGCGGAGGTCGCCCGGCGGCTCGACCGATGCTACCGCCCCTACCATGCCGCTATAGAGGCGCAGATCGCCCGCGCCGCGCCCCCCGGCCCGAATATCATCTCGCTGCACAGCTTCACGCCGCAATTGCAAGGGCGTCCGCCCCGCCCGTGGCACGCCGGTGTGCTGTGGGGACCGGACGTGGCCAGTGGGCAACGATTGGTCGAGCGGTTGCGCGCCGACCCCGCGCTTTGTGTTGGCGTCAATGAGCCGTATGTGGGCGGCAATATCGGCGAATGCCTCGACCAGCACGCCTTTGGGCGGGGGTTGCGCAATGTATTGCTCGAAATCCGAAACGATCTGATCGTCGATGCGCCGCAACAGCAGGCATGGGCTGACCGGCTGGCCCCGCTAATTCGCGAAACATTTGATTGAAATTGAAAAGAAAAAAGCCGTTCCGGTGAGGGAACGGCCAGTTGGGGAGGAAGTCGAGTCGGACAATCGAACGTCCTAAAGCCATTTAAATATGCCATTGAAAGGTTAACGAAACGTGCTGGGGTTGCGAATGCCGCCGGAAAATCCAATTTTAACAGTATAAGACGTATAAGGCGCGATGCCGTTACGATGGGTTCGTGAACCCGGAAAGGATATTGTCATGCGAGTTCGTCCCCTTTCCGCAATGGCTATTGCCGCCGCACTTTTTGCTATCGTTCCCGTTGCTGCGCCGCCCATGGCACAGCAGGCGGTAACGGTCGATCCGCGCATGAACGACGTCGAATATCAGCGGATGCAACGCCTGTTTGGTGCTGTCCGGGATGTGCTGGAGGATGCCGCCCGCGTGCGTGGCGAAGTTGGCAGCGAAGACAGCCTAACGACCCTGTTCACCCGGCCCTTGGGCTATGACGCGAACAGCCGGACCGAGCGCCTGCTCGCCGATGCCTTCGATATCGTCGCGGATGCCCCGGTCACCGAGATACAGCAAGAAATCCGCACCCGCCGTCGCAGCATCGACCGGCTGCGTGGCACCATTGCCCGGTTGCGCGAAGACAGGATTTCGGCCCCGGAAGATGCGGGCCTGACCGGCACGTTCGGCATTCTGGCCAAGGACCGCGCGACCATCGATAATGAGATCGACGAGGCCCATGCGCGGGTTGCGGGCAATGAAATGGCGATCCGCGAGGGCAAGGAACGCTTTCGCGCGGCGATGCAGGCGGCGGGTACCCCCGTCGGTGCGGAGGAGGCCGACCTGCTGCTCGACAGTGTGACGGGGCAGGATGTGATCCGCATTGCCGCCGCCTATACCGCCGCGCGGGGCGTCAGCCGCCAGCTTTTGACATTGCTTGATTCGACCGATGAAGACCTCGGCACCGCCAAACGCTACTACGCGATGCATACGGCGTTGCTGGCCGTGCTGGTCCATGCCCAGACCACGTTCATCGAGAAGATCGACGGCGAATATCTGCCCAAACTTGGCGCTATCGTCCGCGATGTGAAGCAGGCCCGCGCGGAGACGGAACGCCTGCTGCGTCAGCCGAATACGCAGCGTCAGCGCGATGCGCTGGAGGCGAATATCCAGAGCCAGTCCATCGCCTTCGAGGCCGCAGAATTCTATCGCCAGCATTTACGCGACCAGCGGGCGGAAGTGGCGGGCGCACGCCGGGATGCGACTCGCGAATTGCAGATTGCCGACAACACGTTACGCACCGTGGATGCGAGTTTTCAGCTTCGCAGCATGATGGAAAGCGCGACCATGTCCTTTGAGGCACTGCAAAACCTGCAAAGCCCCGGTATCGAGCGAATCTTTCGCAATGATCAGCTTCGACGCGAATTTCGGGAACTCAGCGACCGTCTGAACGCGGGGTCTTAGGCCTATCACCGCTGTCATTCTAGCGCAGGTGGGAATCCATCTTTTCCTCCCCCTCTTGCGGGGAGGGCGGCGGCGGTAGTGAAATACAGCGATTTTCGGGGCTGAAAGACCCCCACCCCGGCCCTCCCCCGCAGGCGGGGGAGGGAGGTGCATCCCATAACGGTATGGGATAGGAAAAGACCATGAACACCCCCGCCCATACCCTGATGGCCGCCGCCTTGCTGGCGAAACCGGGCCGTCCGCGCCGGAACATCGCGCTCATCATCGGGTCGCTGATCCCTGACGCCATGATCTTTTGGATGGTGGGGTGGGAGCGGGTCGTGAATGGGTATTCTTTCCGCGAAATCTTCGACGAGCGGTATTTCTCGCCCGACTGGGATCTGCTGTTCGCCGTGCCGAACTCGATCCCGCTCTACGCGCTGGGCATCGCGCTGGGGCTGGGCTTTGGTGTCGAATTGCTGTGGGTCTTCTGCGCCGCTGCCTTCGTCCATGTGATCTTCGATCTACCGCTGCACCATGATGACGGCCATTCGCATTTCTGGCCCTTCACCGATTGGACCTTCGTCAGCCCGGTTAGCTATTGGGATCCGGCCCATCATGGCTTCGAGGCGGGCATGGCCGAGGCGGCGTTGTGTGTGGTGTTGGGTGTGATCCTGTGGCGGCGTTTTTCGGGCGTTCCCGCGCGTCTCGCCATCGCGGCGGGGGTGGCGATGGAGATGTCGGTGCCGGTTGGCTGGTTCTGGCTGTTTGCGACCGGATGAGAGGATCGTTCGCCTGTCGGGTCGGGTTCGGATTGACGCTGGCTGTGGTCGTGGGGGGCAGCCTCGTGCCGGAGGGGGTGGTGGATATCGACCTTACCGGCATCGATAAGATCGTGCATCTGGCGGCGTGGTTCGGGCTGGCCCTCCTCGCCGCGCTGGGCTGGCCTCGCTGGCGCGGGTTGGCGCTGATCGGCCTGCCACTGGTCGGGTTGGCGCTGGAGGTCGCGCAGCAGGGCGCGGGGCGCGATTTCGACTGGCTGGATGCCTTGGCCAATGCCGCCGGAATTGGGCTGGCGGTGGCGTTGTCGGCGGTAATCACGCGGTTGCTGGCACGGAAATCTCGATGAGATTGTCATCCGGGTCGCGGATATAGAGCGACCGGATCGGCCCGACCGCGCCCGTACGGGCAACCGGACCTTCCTCGATGGATATGCCCGCCGCCGCCAGTCGCGCTTGCGCCTCCTCAAGCGGGATATCCAGTAGGAAGCACAAATCGCCGGAGCCGGGGGTGGGATGGGCCGATTTCGGCTCGAACTCAGCCCCCGCGCGGTGCAGGTTGATCTTCTGCACCCCGAAGGCCAGCGCCACGCGCCCCTCGCCAAAGCGCACTTCCCGCATCCCCAGCACGCCGCAATAAAAGGCGAGCGTGGCGTCGAGGTCCGCGACGGTCAGGACGAGATGGTCGAGGGAGGCGATCATGGCGTAATATTCCTGCCCCGGACCATGATCCGGGGCCTTTCGTAGCTTGGACAGGCCCCGGATCGGGTCAGGGGCAGGTCGTTCGTCACTTCGGCAGTTCGCCTTCGACGCCTTCGATGAAGAAGTCCATCGTCGCGAGCATCCCGTCATCGGGGATTTCGCCCTTGGCCACGCGCTCCTTGCCGTCACGGTCGGTGATTGGGCCGGTGAAGGGATGCAGCAGGCCGACGCGGATCTTATCTTCCATCAGCTTGGCGTCACGCGCCACCTCGTAGGGCATATTGATGTAGGGTGACATCTGCGCCATGCCCGGCTGAATACCATCCCACGTATCCGTGCTTTTCCACGATCCATCCAGCGCCATGCCGACCCGTTCGACGTAATAGGGTGCCCAGTTGTCGATGATCGAGGTGAGCTGCGCGTCCTTGCCGAATTCGTGCATGTCGGATGCCTGACCGATGGCCATGATACCCGCATTTGCCGCCGTTTGCAGCGGGGCGGGGCTGTCGGTGTGTTGGGTGATGATATCCGCACCCTGCGCGATCAGGGCTTTTGCCGCATCCGCTTCCTTGCCGGGATCGTACCACGAATTGACCCATTGCACGGCGATGGTCGCATCGGGGTTCACCGATTGCATCCCCAGCAGAAAGGCGTTGACCCCGCGAATGACCTCCGGGATCGGGAAGGAAGCGACGTAGCCCGCCTTGCCCGTTTTCGACATGCGCCCGGCAATGGCTCCCGCGATGTAGCGCCCTTCGTAGAAGCGGGCGGAATAGGTCGCGACGTTATCGGCGCGTTTGTAGCCGGTGGCGTGCTCGAACTTCACGTCCGGGAATTGCTTGGCGACCTTGATCGTCGGGTCCATGAACCCGAAGGAGGTGGTGAAGATCAGGCCGTGGCCGCTGGCGGCGAGCTGGCGGATGACGCGCTCGGCGTCGGGGCCTTCGGACACGCTTTCGATATACGTCGTCTCGACGGCATCGCCATAGGCTTCCTCGACGGCCTTCAGCCCCTCGTGGTGCTGGTAGGTCCAGCCGTGGTCGCCGATGGGACCGACATAAACGAAGCCGATCTTCAGCGGATCGTCGGCGGCGAAAACGGGTGCGGCCAGCCCTAGCGAGAGGGCGGCGGCGGCAAGCAGTCTACGGATCATGGAATCATCCCCTTGGTGACGGTTACCAAATCGTAAATGTTGCGTTGCGAAATTGGTAGAGGGAACCGGAACCAATGATGCCTTGCGGGTTTGAATCCGACAATCATTGAAGCGAAATCCGATATTA
>CALJIU010000223.1 GCA_937974055.1 uncultured Neomegalonema sp.
CATCGGCGATACGTCGGTGGCGACCGGCAATTCGACCACCACGGTTGGCGGTGAGAGCATCGCGACCGGCCCCGGTGCGACGGCCTATGGCTGGCGCTCGAATGCCGGGGCGGAGCGGGCCACGGCGCTGGGCCATCTGGCCACGGCGGACGGGGTGCGCTCGGTTGCGGTTGGCGAGGGGGCCACAGCCTCCGGCGAGCGGGCGATTGCCGTCGGTGATCTGGCCACGGCGAATAACGCCAACTCCGTCGCCATCGGTGCAGGGGCGACGACGACGGCGGATAACCAAGTCGTGCTCGGCACGGCGGGTAGCACTTACGCGCTGCCGGGGCTGGCGGCGGGGGTCGTCAGTGCGGATGCCAATGGCAACCTCGTCTCGGATGGTGGGGCGCTGAACCGGCGTCTGGACGGGTTCGAGGAGAGCATCAAGGCCAATGAAGAAGGCATCGCAATGGCGCTGGCGCTGGATACGCCCGCCGTGCCAGCGGGTCGCCGCTTTGCTCTGTCGGGGGGAATCGGCTTCTTTGAAAGCTCGCAAGCGGCGGCGATTTCCTTCGCGGCGCGGGTGAACGAGAACGTGCAGGTCAGCGCGGGTATCGGTAGCGGCTTTAGCGAGAACAGTGTCGGTGGCCGGGTTGGGGCGACCTATAGCTGGTAAGCGGCCTTAGTGTGATAAGGCCCCGGCACTGCGCCGGGGCCTTTTTTTGTGCTGCCTTCTCCCTCTCCTACCAAGGGCGGTTTGTGCTGCGCGATGGTCAGGGGGGCGACTCACCACGGTTTGTGGCTGGTCATGCCACGTAAATTGATTTGCACGACCCCAGCAATCGTCTAGGTATGGCGCGTTTTCAACCTCCGGCCCGTCGGTGATGGTCCGGGTTCTTTTTTGTCGCGATTTCCGAGGTGTACGGCACGTCGCCTCCCTCGCAATCGCTTGATACCGGAGTATGCGCGATGGGCTACCGCGTCGCCGTCGTCGGGGCCACGGGTAATGTGGGCCGCGAACTGCTGAATATCCTTGCCGAGCGCGAGTTTCCGACGACGGAAGTCGCCGCGCTCGCCTCGCGCCGGTCGGCGGGAACGACGGTGACGTTCGGGGATGACGAGTTGAAGGTGCAGGATCTGGAACGGTTCGATTTCACCGGATGGGATATCGCCCTGTTCGCCATCGGATCGGACGGGTCGAAAACCTATGCGCCCAAGGCGGCGGCGGCGGGGTGTGTGGTGATCGATAATTCGTCGCTCTACCGCTATGACCCCGATGTGCCGCTGATCGTGCCGGAGGTGAACCCCGACGCGATCATGGATTACGCGAAGAAGAACATCATCGCGAACCCCAACTGCTCGACCGCGCAGATGGTCGTGGCGCTGAAACCCCTGCATGACCGTGCCACCATCTCGCGCGTCGTCGTCTCGACCTACCAGTCGGTTTCCGGCTCCGGCAAGGAGGCGATGGACGAATTGTGGAACCAGACCAAGGGCGTTTTCGTGCCAGGTCAGGAGGTCGCGCCGAAGGTGTACCCCAAGCAGATCGCCTTCAACGTCATCCCCCATATCGACGTTTTCATGGAGGACGGGTCCACCAAGGAAGAGTGGAAGATGGTGGTCGAGACGAAGAAGATCGTCGATCCGAAGATCAAGGTTTCCGCGACCTGCGTGCGGGTGCCGGTTTTCGTGGGCCATGCCGAATCGATCAACGTCGAGTTCGAGCAGCCGCTGGATTCGGACGAGGCGCGCGATATCCTGCGTCAGGCGCCGGGGGTGCTGGTGGTCGATACGCGCGAGGATGGTGGGTATATCACGCCGGTGGATTGTGTGGGCGATTTCGCCACCTATGTCAGTCGCATCCGCGACGATCAAACCCGCGACAATGCCATCAACCTATGGTGTGTGAGCGATAACCTGCGCAAAGGCGCGGCCCTGAATGCGGTACAGATCGCGGAATTGCTGGGGCGGCGGGTTCTGAAGAAGGGGTGATGCTGTCGCGCCGTTCACTCAGTATTCGAGTGAGCGGCGGAGGACGGCGATGTCTTCGCGCAGGCTGGCGTCTTCGTCCGAGAGTTGGGCGATGCGCTTGATGCCGTGCATGATGGTCGTGTGGTCGCGGCCCCCAAATTTGCGACCGATATCGGGCAAAGACTTGTCGGTCAGTTCTTTGCACAGGAACATCGCGATTTGGCGCGGGCGGGCGATGACGCGGGCGCGGCGGGGGGAGAGCATATCCGACAGGCGGATATTGTAATGCTCCGCCACCTTGCGCTGGATCTCGTCGATGGTCAGTCGGCGGTCGAAGGCGCGGACGAGATCGCCCAGCGTCTCATGCGCCATATCGAGGGTAACCGGACGGCCCACGAGGGTGGCATGGGCCACGAGACGGTTCAGCGCCCCCTCCAGCACTCGCGCGTTGGCGCTGACCCTGTGGGCGACGAATTCGAGCACTTTGGGTTCGACTTTCAGATCGGAATGTACGGCAGCGGCCTCCTCGATCTTGGATTGAAGGATGCCGAGGCGCAGTTCGTAATCGGTCGGGCCGATATCGGCGACCAGACCCCAGTTAAGGCGCGATTTTATGCGCTCCTCGACATCCTCCAGATCGTTGGGCGAACGGTCGGCGGAGATGACGATCTGGCGGTTGCCGTCGATCAGCGCGTTGAACGTGTGGAAGAATTCTTCCTGCGTCGAAGCCTTGCCTGCGATGAATTGAAAGTCATCCACCAGAAGCAGATCGACTGAGCGAAACTCCTCCTTGAAGGCGAAGGTATCCTTGTAGCGCAGGGCGCTGACGAAGCGATGCATGAACTTTTCTGCCGTCAGGTAGAGAACCCGACAGCCGGGTTTGCGTTCCTGCGCCTCCCAAGCGATGGCATGCATCAGGTGCGTCTTGCCCAGCCCCACGCCACCGTAGAGAAAGAGGGGATTGAAGGCGGCGGCGGGCGAATCGGATTCGGCAACCCGGCGCGCGGCGGCATTGGCCAACTCGTTCGATTGGCCGACGACGAAGCTGTCAAAGCGATAGCGTTTGTCGAGGGTGAAACTGGTGGGGACGTGGCTGGCCGGTTCCGAATCATCGGCGCTGAGTTGCAGGCGCGGCGCACCGGGCTTGCCATTGGCGGGGCTGGCATTCGCGGGTACGGGAATGGATGTAGGCACCGAATCATCACCAGAGCGGACGACGAACCCGATGCTGCGCACTTCGGATGCCCGCGCTTTCCACAGTTCTTGCAGCCGAGGGCCAAAGCGGCCCGAAACTCGATCGCAGATGAAGCGGTTCGGTGCCGCAAGGTGTACGATGTCTTGTTCGATGCTATCGAGCGTCAGAACCCCGATCCAGCTTTGATAGCTTGCCTCACCGATCTCGCTTCGGAAGGTATCGCGAATCTCGTCCCATGTCCGTTCAGCGTCCCCACGCTCAATCACGGTGATTGCCCCCCCTGAAATTGTGTTCTTTTCAGTGCCATATCGTATGGCGTTGAATTTATGTATAGGTTCTATCAACTAAAGCGCCGAACCCAGTAAGTTACTCTACACAATACTGTGTACAATAGTGGCTGAACCCCACTAAGTCGAACCGTTATATAGCACAATACATAGAGCGAATACGGTCGCAACTGACGCTTATGCTGCGTCATTTCTCGCTAGAGACTTACATTAGCCTTTGTGAATGGAGGCGGCAAGACCATGAAATGGCTGCGATGTGGAAAAAATAAGTTGACGTAAGCTTGCCGCAAAAAGAAGCCGCTAACGAGATTCTCTCGATAGCGGCTATATCTTTTACTTACATCTAATCGATGGTTCCGTGAGGCAGGAAAAGCATCGAATAGATTGTTTCCACAATAAATAATGAGGTTTCACCTCAATTAAGTGGAGTATGTTTTAGGCGGAAAGAGCTTTCACGCGGTTCGACAGGCGCGAGATTTTGCGGCTGGCGGTATTCTTGTGAACGATGCCCTTGTTGGCACTGCGCATGATTTCCGGCTGCGCGAGGCGTAGCGCGTCGCGTGCGGCCTCGGCGTCACCGGAGGCGATTGCTTCCTCGACGCGGCGGATGAAGTTGCGCATCCGGGTGCGGCGGGATTTGTTGACTTCGGTACGACGGGCGGTCTGCCGAATCCGTTTGCGGGCTTGGGGCGAATTGGCCATGTGAGCGCTTATCTACTTTTTGTTTCAGGTCATGAAGCGCGGCTTTTACACCCGCCTATCCCTGCGCGTCAACCGCCTTCACACGCGGCATTGCAGGGTTCGTTCAGCGGTCGCGGAAGCGGGCCTGCCGTTTTTCGACGAAGGCGGCCATGCCTTCCTTTTGGTCCTCGGTGGCGAATAGGGAATAGAACACGTCGCGCTCGTAGCGCATCCCTTCTTCCAGCGTCATCTCGAAGGACCGGTCGACGGCGGATTTGGCGAGAATCACGGCTGGCAGAGACATGTCGGCGATCTTCTGACCGACCTTAACCGCCTCGTCTTCGAGTTCGGCATCGGGGATGATTCGGCTGACCAGCCCGGCGCGCTCTGCCTCTTCGGCGGCCATGAAGCGGCCCGTGAGAATCATCTCCATCGCCTTTGCCTTGCCCACCGCGCGTACGAGGCGCTGAGTGCCGCCCGCACCGGGGATCACGCCCAGCGTAATCTCCGGCAGACCGAATCGGGCATTTTCGCTTGCGAGGATGAAGTCGCAGGACATGGCCAATTCACAGCCACCGCCCAGTGCATAGCCGGAGACGGCGGCGATGATGGGTTTGCGGGCTTGGCCCACGGCCTGCCAATCGCCACCGATGAAATCGTCCAGCATGGCCTGTGGGTAGGTCTTGTCGGCCATTTCCTTGATATCGGCCCCGGCGGCGAAGGCTTTCTCCGAGCCGGTGATGACGACCGCGCCGATGGCGGTATCGGCCTCGAATCGGCGAACAGCCGTGGCCAGTTCGCCGATCAAGGCGGCATTGAGCGCGTTGAGCGCCTCTGGCCTGTCCAGTGTGATGACGCCGACATTGCCGCGCGTCTCGACGGTGATGGTTTCAAAAGCCATGGATCGTCCCCTCGTCACCCCTGTTGAGCGGCGTTCCCTAGCTCAACACGGCAGGGAGCGCAACGTGAACGCATTATGTCTGGCACCGGGGGCAATGGAAGGTAGAGCGTCCGCTTTGCACGATTCGCTCGATTTCGGCGGCGCAGCGGGGCGCGCCGCAGGTATCGCCCTCGCGGTCGTAGACGCTGAATCTGTGCTGGAAATAGCCCAGCTCGCCCCCGGCCCCGTGAAAATCGCGCAGGGAAGAACCGCCTGCCTCGATGGCTTCGGTGAGCACGTCGCGAATCGTGCCGGTCAGGCGCTGACAGTCCTTGGCGGTGAGGCTGCGAGCCTCGCGCAGAGGAGAGATGCCGGCGCGGTAGAGCGCCTCGCAGACGTAGATGTTGCCGAGGCCCGCGACGCGGCGTTGGTCGAGCAGGGCAGCCTTGATGGTGGTTTTGCGCCCTGCCAGAGCGGCGGCAAGCGACTCGCCGTCGAAGGCATTCGACAGGGGTTCGGGTCCGAGCGTGGCGAGGGAGGGATGCTGGTCGAGAGTGGCCGTTGGCCACAGGTCCATCGATCCGAAGCGGCGGGCATCGTTGTAGACGAGGTCGATGCCGTCGCCGAGGTCGAGGATAATGTGGTCATGCTTGCGCGCGGCCTCGCCGACGGCGGTGGCGTAGTGGAACTGTGCCCCTTCGCGCATGCCTTTGCCGATGCCGTTGAGCAGGAGACGGCCCGACATGCCGAGATGGATGAGGGCGGTTTCCGGTTCCTCGCCGTCAAGATCGACGGTCAGGTATTTCGCCCGCCGCCCCAGCGACAGGATGCGCCGCCCGGTCAGGCGCTCGGCAAAACGCTCCGGCAGGGGCCAGCGTAGGTCGGGGCGGTTCTGGATCGCCTTGACGATGGTACGCCCCTCCAGCACGGGGGCGAGGCCGCGCCGGACCGTCTCGACTTCGGGGAGTTCGGGCATCTAGGTCTTTCCTGCGGCGGCGCGCACATCGCGCTCCAGCCGGTCGATATAGGGGTCGCCCTG
>CALJIU010000224.1 GCA_937974055.1 uncultured Neomegalonema sp.
GGTGCCGGGCCGGGTGGTGATGCGGTAATGGCACCGATGCCGGGGGTGGTGCGGCAGGTATCGGCGGCGGTCGGAGATGCCGTGACGGCGGGTCAGACGCTGGCGGTCATGGAAGCGATGAAGATGGAGCAATCCCTGAAAACCCCGCGCGATGGGGTGGTTGCGGACGTGTTGGTCGGAGAGGGCGATCAGGTCAGCGATGGGGATGTGTTGGTGCGGCTGGAACCGGTGGACGCGTAGCTCAGTTTTCGGCAACTTCGGTTTTCAACCATGTCACGAACGCCTTCACCGCCTGACGTGTGACGCCGGTGCGCTTCGCGAGCCAATAGCCGAGATCGGGGGGCTGGTCCTGATCGAAGAGGGCGACGAGGCGGCCTGTAGCCATGTCCTCGGCAACCCATGCGCGACCCGTAATCCCGATTCCCTGTCCGCGCCGAATGGCATCGAGCATCATGTGGCCCGGCATGTGATCGATGGTGCGGGGGCGGGCATCCGTCACCCCCTGCGCGGCCATCCAGACGCGCAGTTCGTCGGTGCCCAGATCCTGTATCCACGGCAGGGCGAGCAGGTCGGCTGGCTTTTCAATGGTATGACCCGCCAGCAATGACGGCGCTGCGGCGATTACGAGATCGCTCGCAACGAGGCGTTCCACATCAAGGTCAGGCCAGTTTCCGTTTCCAAAGCGAATCCCCAGATCGTAGATGCCTCGTTTCAAGTCCACCGTCTCGGTCGTGGGGTCGAGGGTGAGGGAAATGTCCGGATGCGCCTCACGAAAACGCCCGAGACGGGGCATGAGCCAGCCGACGGCGAAGGTCGGGGTGATCGTGACGCGCAAGGGGGCGTCGTCTTCCGTCATGCTTTCGACGGTTCTGCGAATCGTGGCGAAGCCATCGGATAATCCGGCTGCGAGTCGGGCACCCGCTTCGGTCGGCTCCATCCCTCGGCCCGCCCGCATGAGGAGCGGCGTGTCGAACCATGCCTCCAGCCGCCGCACCTGCTGCGCGATGGCAGGGTGCGTGACGTTCAGCTCCCGTGCGGCAGCGGAGAGTGAGCGGTGGCGGGCGGCGGCCTCAAAGGCGCGCAGGGCGGAGAGTGGTGGCATATGTAAGTTTCTGTGACGGTTCAGCATAATTGCTGACTCACAGATTGCATCGGTTTCGTGAGAAATAATAGGGGTTGAAACGCAGTAGAGGAGTGAGCGTAATGTTCACGACCCTTGCAGAAACTTACATGATAGCGGCGCGGATGGAACCGATGATCGGAAAGCGGCACCCCGAATCGATGCGTATCGCGCTGATGATCGCAGAGAACGAGGCCAAGAAGGCCCGGAATGTCGAGCGGCTCCACGAAGCGAATGCACAGGCGCGGCGGGATGCCGTGAGGCAGTTCTTCGCCCGGATTCTCATCGCATTTGGTGAGGCCGTCAGTCGGATGGGAGATCGGCTCGCGCCACAGGGGCAGTGTTGCCCTTGATCTGACTCTGACGATGCCATGCCCGGATTCGTGCCGGTCCTGTATCCTAACGATGAAATCCGATGGGCGGAATGTCAGGACACGCCGGACAATGACGGATACTGATGGCTGAAACTGTGCGTCGATCTATGCGAGGCGCTTATCGTCTGTCTTGAGGTCTTATGCCCGCCAGCTACGCACGGGGCCGGTATCGAGATGCACGAACCCGGCACGGGGGTAGTAGCCGACGCCGCCTGCCTTCATCCGGCGACCCAGATTGCTGATCGTCTTGGTCGAGACGCCGGGCAGACGGATATCTACGGCCATACCGCGCGTGTGATAGCTGTTCTTCGCGACGCCGCGCATCTTGCGACGCAGCATCCGATTCGTGGCCTCGGAGCGATAGCCACTGACGACCGTGATCGGTGTCGAGAAACCGATTTCCTCTTGAACCAGCGAGAGCAAGTCGATGAGTTCGCGGTCGATCTTGACGACTTCATCCCGCCGCCAGTCACGCAGGACATGATCGATCTCGCCAAGTGCGTCATCGTACATGAGTGGGCCGGAGCGGAAGACATCGTTGAACGTCTCGCCGGTGCGTTTGATGTGAAGATTCAGGCGGTGCTCGCGGCTGTCGGCATAGCTGAGATCAAGGCGCATAGGCTTGCGCGACGGGGCGGGGAAGCCATCGATGAGGCGTGCTGGTTCCGGCTGAACTTCGGCGAGGGCATGATGTTCGACACGGGTACGCCACGTCGAGACAGGGGTGGGCGGCGTCGCCTCGCCGGAATCGTAAATCGGGCTCATTCCCGCGATAGCCGGTGTCGCCCCTGCTAGCGCAAGACCGGTGGTCAAGAATGCGCGGCGTGTTGTCTGCGTCATAGTCTGCGTGCCCCCAAGGCGTACTGCGTATTGCTGCAAGTGCTGGCACCGTAGCCTTGCGGGGTTTAACAATGGTTAACGCGCATGGAGTGGGGTGCGCATTGACGCAACCGTTACCGGGGGTTAGGTCAATACCTTGATATGACGCCTTTCCTCTTTGTTACTGGACGAATTCGATGACCGAGATGCGCGATGCCGCCCTTGCCGCGAAAGCCTGGCCCTTTGAAGAGGCGCGGCGGCTGCTCAAACGGTTCGAGAGAACGCCGCCCGCAAAGGGATATGCGTTGTTCGAGACGGGATATGGGCCGTCCGGCCTGCCGCATCTGGGCACGTTTGGCGAGGTGGCGCGCACGACGATGGTGCGCCGGGCCTTCGAGGCGATGAGCGACATTCCGACGAAGCTGATCGCGTTTTCGGATGACATGGACGGGCTGCGCAAGGTGCCGAGCAACGTGCCGAATGGCGACATGTTGACCGAAGACCTGAACCTGCCGCTAACCAAGGTGCGCGATCCGTTTGGCGAGCATGAAAGCTTTGCCCATAACAACAATGCGCGGCTGCGGGCGTTCTTGGATGGATTCGGGTTCGAATACGAATTCGCGTCCTCCACTGAATATTACACCGGCGGAAAATTCGACGAGATGCTGGTCCGGTGCTTGGAGCGGTATGACGCGATCATGAAGATCATGCTGCCGACCCTGGGTGCGGATCGTCAGGCGACGTACTCACCGTTTTTGCCCATCAGCCCCAAGACCGGTCATGTGTTGCAGGTGCCGACGCTGGAACGGAATATCGAACGGGGAACCATCGTCTATGAAGAACCCGATGGCGAGCGGGTCGAGGTGCCGGTGACGGGCGGCAATGTCAAACTCCAGTGGAAGCCCGATTGGGCGATGCGCTGGGCTGCGCTGGGCGTGGATTATGAGATGGCGGGTAAAGACCTGATCGATTCGGTCACGCAATCCTCCAAGATCTGCAAGGCATTGGGAATGCCGCCACCCGAAGGGTTCAATTACGAGCTGTTCAATGACGAAAAGGGCGAGAAAATCTCCAAATCGAAGGGCAATGGCCTGTCGATGGAGGAGTGGTTGGCCTATGCGCCCGCCGAGAGCCTGTCGTACTTCATGTTCCAGAAGCCGAAGACGGCGAAACGTCTGTATTTCGATGTGATTCCGAAGGCGGTGGATGAATATCACCAGCAGCTTCGCGCCTATCCTGAGCAAGAGGTGGCGAAGCGGATTGCGAATCCGGTCTGGCATGTGCACGAGGGCAACCCGCCCGTCAGCGATATGCCGGTCAGCTATTCGATGTTGCTGAACCTGGCCAGTGCGGCGGGGGCCGAGGATACGGAGACTTTGTGGGGGTTCATCCGCAAATACGCGCCCGATGCCACCGCCGAGACGCATCCGGCGCTGGCCGAAGCGGCGCGGGGGGCGGTGCGCTATTATAACGAGCAGGTTGCGCCCTTTAAGCTGCGCCGCGCGCCCGATGAGAAGGAACGCGCGGCGCTGCTGGACCTGCGCAATCGTTTCTTAGATTGGGAGGAAGATAAAAATGTTTCCAAGGAAGTATTCGATTCTAATGATCAGAAAATAATCGAAAATATTCTGCCAATTATTTCAAATTCCTACTTTCATCGCAAATTGGCAATGCTCAATAAACTAAAAATTCCCTCATCAACGTTAGATTTTTCAGATGGGTTGTCATCAATATACATAAAGATGCAATCAGATATAGAAGAAGCTTATACTGCGTTTGATGTTGATGCGTTAGACGATGATACTAAATTGCGAGATATTAGGCAGATGGTTAACGCAATCAATAATAACACAAAAGTTGAAGAAGAGTTGCAGTCGATTGTCTATGAGGTCGGCATGGCGCATGAGTTCGACCCGCTGCGCACGTGGTTCACGGCGATCTACGAGACGCTGCTGGGCCAATCGCAGGGACCACGTTTTGGTGGGTTTGTGGAGCTGTACGGGGTGCCGGAGACGGTCGCGATGATTGATGAGACGATTGGGGCGGCGTGACCGCTCTGACCGTTTCGGAGCAAATATCTGCGCTGGGTCTGTCCCTATGCTTGAAATGTCTCCGGTGAAAGTGTCAACGTAGCGTGACAGCCCGCAGGGCACATTCTCGGAGTCGTGACACGATGCCTTTTCCGTTTTCCGCCATCGTTGGCCAGGAAGAAATGAAGACCGCTCTTTTGATTGCGGCGGTTGAGCCTTCGGTGGGTGGTGTGCTGGCGTTTGGGGATCGGGGGGCCGGGAAATCGACGGCGGTGCGGGCGCTGGCGGCGCTGCTGCCTGATTTGGCGGTGGTCGAGGGATGTCCGTATGGCTGTGATCCGGCGCAGGACTGTACGCCGGATTGTCCCCGCCATACGCGGTTGGAGGTGGGCGCGCGGCCCGCGCCGGTGGTCGATCTGCCGTTGGGGGTGACGGAGGATCGGGTGGTTGGTGCACTCGATTTGGAGCGGGCCTTGACGAGCGGCGAGAAGGTGTTCGAGCCGGGGCTGCTGGCCCGTGCGCATCGGGGGTTTTTGTATATCGATGAAGTGAATCTGCTGGAGGATCATATCGTCGATCTGCTGCTGGATGTTGCC
>CALJIU010000225.1 GCA_937974055.1 uncultured Neomegalonema sp.
GGCGACAGCAGGTGCGTGCGTCCGCCCTTGCCCTGACGGCCCTCAAAATTCCGGTTCGAGGTCGAGGCACAGCGTTCACCCGGCGCGAGCTGATCCGGGTTCATGCCCAGACACATCGAACAACCCGGCTGGCGAATGTCAAACCCCGCCTCGGCCAGCTTCTCGGACAAGCCTTCCTTCTCCATCTGCGCCTTGACCAAGCCCGACCCCGGCACGATCATCGCGCGCAGGCCATCCTTGACCTTGCGCCCTTCCATGACCTTCGCGACCTCGCGCATATCCTCGATCCGGCCATTGGTGCAGGAGCCGATGAAGATCGTGTCCACCTCGATATCCGCGAATTTCGTTCCCGGCGTCAGGCCCATGTAATCCAGCGACCGCCGTGCCGCATCGACCTTGCCGCCCTCGAAATCCTCCGGCGACGGCACGACACCGCTGATCGGCATCACATCTTCGGGCGAGGTTCCCCAGGTCACGACCGGCGTGATATCCTCCGCCCGGATCGTGATGACCTTGTCGTAATGCGCCCCGTCATCGGATTTCAGCGTCTGCCAATAGGCCACGGCCTTGTCCCAGTCATCGCCCGTCGGGGCCTTCGGACGGCCCTTCACGTAGTCGAACGTCTTCTGGTCCGGCGCGATCAGCCCCGCCCGCGCGCCGCCTTCGATGGCCATGTTGCAGACCGTCATGCGGCCTTCCATGCTCAGGGCTTCGATGGCCTCGCCGCAATATTCGATGACATAGCCGGTGCCGCCCGCCGTGCCGGTCTGGCCAATCACCGTGAGCGTAATGTCCTTCGCCGTCACGCCGAGCGGCAGGGTGCCGGTGATCTCGACCTTCATGTTCTTGGATTTCTTCTGGATCAACGTCTGGGTCGCCAGCACATGTTCGACCTCCGACGTCCCGATCCCATGCGCCAGCGCGCCGAACGCCCCGTGGGTGGCCGTATGGCTATCGCCGCAAACGATGGTCATGCCGGGCTGGGTCATGCCCTGTTCCGGGCCGATGATATGCACGATGCCCTGCCGGATATCCATGACGTCGAACAGCTCGATTCCGAACTCGGCGGCATTGGTGCGAAGTGCATCGACCTGAATGCGGCTCATCTCGTCTTCGATGCCCTCGGCCCGGTCGGAAGTCGGCACGTTATGGTCCGGCACCGCCAGCGTCTTTTCAGGATGTCGCACCGTACGCCCCGTCATGCGCAGCCCCTCGAACGCCTGCGGGCTGGTCACTTCATGTACCAGATGCGCGTCGATATAGAGGAGGCACGTGCCGTCATCGGATTCATGGACGACATGGGCGTCCCAGATCTTGTCGTAGAGCGTCTTCGGTGCGGCCATGATAGGGATCTTTCGGCTGGTCTGCGGAAATTTGGCGTAGTGTTACCAAGATCGCCAGCGCCGTACAATGCGTTTGCTGCCCTTCCAACCGAGGGCAGCTTCACCGACCAATCCGCCCCGCGTGCCGCCGTCAGTCCAGCGCGATGCGCAGCCCAAAGCTCAATCCGTGGGATTCGCGAGAGCCGGTTGCCGCTTCATGCGCGGTCGCGACGTTGTAATCGTACTGCACGAAGGCCCCCACCTTGTCGGTGAAGATCAAGTTGCTGCCGACCACGCCCTTGACCGCGTAGGCATCCGCGTCGGTGGTCGGTACGGTGTCGAACTGCGTCGCCGCGACCCCCACGCCGACCCCGACATAGGGCCGAAACTCGCCCGTGCCAAAGCTGCGTTGCAGGGTGGCGAAGCCGGGGCGCGCGGTTTCCTCGTTCCGCGCGACGGCGGCAAGCAGGTCCGGGCGGTCGATGCCGTGCCGGTATTCGACCTGCGTGCTCCAAGTCTTGACCGGCACTTTCGTGGCAAGCTCACTGCGGCGCAGCGCATCTTCGATCGTCGTATCGCCCTGTGAGCGCGTGTCGGTGACGATGCCCAAGGTCGGTCGCGGGCTGGCGGCGGGTTGATCCTCCACCGAGCGTGTGTCCGCCAATGCGCCCTGCGCGCCCATGAGAAAAGCCACGATTGCAATCGCCGTTTTCATCGCCGTATCCCCCGATACTTGCCCCGATTTTCTGGGCGAAGGATAGGCGGCGTTCCATAACGGATCGTTACTCGCCGCCTGCGAGTATTGACAACTTTACGAAACTTGTGTCGATACAACGTTACATAAATCAGGGGGATACGGTATGGCCATTGCAACGCAGCAATTTCCGCGCACACGCTTGCGCCGCACGCGACAGGCACCGTGGTCCCGCGCGATGGTCTGCGAGAATGTCCTGCAACCCGCCGATTTCATCTGGCCCATCTTCGTCGTCGAAGGGCAGGGCAAGGTCGAACCCATCGCCGCCATGCCGGGCGTCAACCGCCTCAGCATCGATATCGCCGTCGAGCGCGTGAAAGAGGCCGCCGATCTCGGCATTCCCTGCGTCGCCGTCTTCCCCAATATCGACAAATCCCTGCGCACCGAAACCTGCGACGAGGCATGGAACCCCGACAATCTCGTCTGCCGTGCCACCCGCGCTATCCGCGAGGCGGTACCGCATATCGGCGTGATGGAGGATGTCGCCCTCGATCCCTACAGTTCGACCGGCCATGACGGCATCGTCCGCAATGGCCGGATCGTCAACGACGAAAGCGTCGAGGCGCTGGTCCGTCAGGCGCTGGCACAGGCCGGGGCAGGGGCCAATATCATCGGCCCGTCCGACATGATGGATGGCCGCATCGGTGCGCTGCGTGATGCCCTCGAAAACGCGGGGTATCAAGACGTTATGCTGCTGTCTTACGCCGCCAAATACGCCTCCTCCTTCTACGGTCCCTTCCGCGAGGCGGTGGGCGCCGATGCCACGCTCAAGGGCGACAAGAAGACCTACCAGATGGACGCCGCCAATACCGACGAGGCGATGCGCGAGGTCGCGATGGACATCGCCGAAGGGGCCGATATGGTGATGGTCAAGCCGGGAATGCCCTATCTCGATATCTGCGACCGCATCAAACGCGAATTCGCCGTCCCGACCTTCGCCTATCAGGTCAGCGGCGAATACGCGATGATCGAAGCGGCGGCGGCAAATGGCTGGATCGACCGCGAAAAAGCCATTCTGGAGGCGCTCACGGCCTTCAAACGCGCCGGTTGCGACGGCATCCTCAGCTATTACGCTGTCGAGGTGTCGAAGATGCTGACGGGTAACACCAATGGCGGCGATCACTGATCGTTTTCACGTTTCCACTCTGCTCCGGGCGAAGACCCGGAGCCTCGCAGAACCGCGCTCCGCCTATCGGGGTTCCGGGTCTGCGCCCGGAACAGAGCGATCATTGATCGCCGCCAACGATATTGCATAAGTATATGTTGTTTATAGAATTTCGATGATATTATCCACTGTCCCGGCCTTGAGCCGGGGCCTCCTTCGATCATAGGAAAAAAGCGCCGGCTCCAGGCCAGAGCAGCGATAAGACAAGACGTTACGGCAAGCACTTCCCTCCGGGCAAACGCCGGACACACCAAAACCCTCCGCCAATGGCAGAATCCCCCCAAACCAAAAACCTATGTTCCCCCTCACGGCGGCACTTCCGCCAGCGCCATCAGCGCCAATTCTTGGCATTCCGCCAGCAGCAGATCGATGGGCTGCTTGCCCCGCGCATTGAATCCCGGTGGCCTGCCCGGACGCATGGGGCGAAGCGGTCGCTCCATCCCCGCCTGCTTACGCGCCAGCCGCCTTGCCTGCGCCGGAATATCCTGCAACGCGGCCTGCAAAGCCTCGATCCGCCGCTGCAAGCTTGCGATGGAAACCGGATCGTCCGGCGATATCGTGGTTTTGCCCGGCGGCAACGGGTCCAGCCCGTCCAATCCCCGGATATTCGGCCCAAATCCCGGCACCACCGGCTGTTTCGGCGGCCCCGCATAACGGCGCTTATCGAACAGCGGAAATGACGGTTTGCGCCTGCCCGATCCCTTCGGAATCGGCCCGGACGGTCCCGCCCGCTTGGCGCGTGGCTCAACGACCAGTCCCCGCGCGGCAATCGCAATCAATCGCCGGGCCGAGGCTTCGAGCTTGAGCAACCGCCCGACCAGATCGCTATGCCGATGCCGCGCGACCGTTTCCCCGCCCGCGATCATCTCGACCAGCCCCACCACGAACCGCAGCAGGGCTTTCCGATTGATATCGATGACGAGGTTCCAGTCCATTTCGCGCTACATCTCCGTGAAAACAAATCACGAACATAAATTCAGAACAAAACAGAAAAGTCAACACCGCATAGGGCAATC
>CALJIU010000226.1 GCA_937974055.1 uncultured Neomegalonema sp.
CTACCGCAACCCGTCTTCCCCCACCACATCCGCCACCTCTAACCCGCCCATCCGCGCATGGATGCGCGGCCCGCAGGTCATGGCCAGCGCGAATAGCAACTCATCCGCCTTCGGCCCGTCCGGCACCCCCACCTCCATCGCATCGAAATGACTGCGCACATAAGCGGCGTTTGCATGGCCCAGCGGCACGTCGATCCGCGTGCCGACCCCGCCCTGCTTCATTGCGGACGGCACGATGGCCTTGGAATCACTCAGCAATTGCCGCATCGCATAGCCCCCCGGCACATGCCACAGCGCCGTATGCTCCAACTCCCCGGCCTCGCCGACCATCGCCGCCTTGCCATATCCGTCGATGCCTTCCGGCCCGCCAAGCGCCGCCACCAGCCGCTCGCTCATCATCGCGCCCAGCGGTTTGAGGTCGTCCATATGGGATTGCAGATCCGCCTCGTACCGCCCCGCAAAGGGGTTCTTCACCAGCGCAATCATCGCCGCCCGCCGTCGCGGCACGGCGGCGACTGCCCCCCCGTCATGGTAGATTTCCTCGACGATCACCATCGTCTTGCGGATCGGAAAGTCAGCCATCGGTAGCCTCGCAGGTAAGAAACGGAACGGCCCCGACGACAGCACGTTGTCCGCCCAGATACAACACCGCCGATGCGATCAGCCCGCGCCCAAGCATCCCCTCGGCCACCCGCACCCCCGCCGACAGCGCCGTCGCCGCCTCATCCACCGTCAGCGCGCCCACATCCCGCGTGACAGGCCGCGCCCCAAGATCACTATCCGGGTCCACCTCACAGGCCGGAACCCGCGCCACCTTCGCCGATCCCGGCAAATCCACCGCATTCGCGATCATCGTCGCCGCCACATCCGCCTTCGCCGCCGATGCCGCCAGCACCGTCACCGCATCCGCGATCCCCAGCGAGTGCGACCGCCCCCGCCATCCCGATGTCGCCACCCCACGCACGGCATCCACCGCCCGCACCCGCGCCCGATCCGCCGTCCCGCCAATCGCCACGGTCATCGCTTCACCGGGGGCCAGCCACAACGCCGCATCCCCCCCGTTATTCGCATAGACCCGCCGCACGCCATTTCCGATAGCCGCCGAAACCACCGCATCCGCCACCGCCCCCGCCACCGCCGCCATCGGCGTCACGAAGGCACCGGCATGGGGCAGGACAGCGCCCGCCATCGCCCGCGCGATTTCTCCGTCGAAGTGCTGCCCCGCACTCGATGCGGACCCTTCCTCAATCGGAGATCGCAGCAAAGGCAATTCCCCGACGAGTTCATCCAGAGCCCCCCGAAACCGCCCAACCGCCCGCGCTTCCGCTGCCGCCGCGCCGTCTCCGACCGCCTGAAACACGATATCGATAGGCCCATGATGCAGGTGTAACCGCCCCCCGCCCAACCGCGAAACCTGCGCCCCGCTCACCCCTGTTTCAGCGGCCAAGGCACATCGGATGCCACCTCCACCCGGCTCTCCGTCGCATATTCCCCGCCCGTCGCCCGCACGTCATCCAGCGACCGCACGGCCCCGACATGCCCGCCAAGCCCGTTATATTCCTCCGCCCGCAGCGTAAATTCCAACGGCGCGACCAGCGCAGGCGTCGGCACATAGCCAAACGAATTCAGCGGCATTGTGGTCACATCCACCATCAGCGTGATCCCGCCCCCCGGCCACACATAGACCGGCGCACCGCCACAGGTCAGATACGCGCGGCGGTCCTGCACCGACCGGGTCAGCGCAATCGGATTTTCCGTCACCCCCGCGCGCAGCGATCCCCCGGCCCCGCCCATGAACAGCACCGTACACAGCGCCGGTTCGCAATTCTCCGCAATCCGCTCCACCGACCCGCGCAACGCCTCCGGCAGGTCCGCCGCGATGGGCGTCAGATCATCATCCAGCACGTAATAGCCGAAATGCTCGCCCGTGGTGGATACCATCAGCAGCGTCAGCCCCGCCCGCGCGCCCTTCTTCGCGCGCCATTCGCCAAGGATTTCCAGCGGGTCAGACAGATCGGTCCCCCCCCAGCCGGTTCCCGGCTCCGCGACCTTGAAATACCGCCCCGGCGTCGATTTCGCGCCTTTCACTCGGATGCCGGTATCGTCCCAGCCCAGCACCTTGCCCGCCTGATGCTCCGACACCACGCCGGTGATATGGTCATCGACCACCACCACCTCATCGACCAAGCCCTGCCACTGGCTCGCAAACATCCCAATGGTCGCCGAGCCACAGCCGACCCGCATCCGCTCCTCGCGCAGCCCATCGACGATCGGCGGCTCCCCCGCCTGCACCACCACCGTCGATCCCCCATCGATGGTCAGCTCGACCGCCTCCCGATTGCACAGCGCCAGCAGCGCCTCACAGGCGACACGCCCCTCGGCCTTCGACCCGCCGGTCAGGTGCCGCACCCCGCCCAGCGACAGCATCTGCGACCCGTATTCCCCGGTCGTCACATGCCCGATTGCCTCGCCTTTCGCCCGAACGATGGCCGTTTCCGCCCCCAGATGCCGGTCGGTATCGATCTTCACCTTCACGCCGCAATAGGAAAAGATCGCCTCCGTCACCACCGTCACGAGGTCCGCGCCTTCGACCTCCGACGACACGATGAACGGCGCAGGTTTATAGTCTGGATAGGTCGTTCCCGCCCCGATCCCGGTCACGAAATGCTCCGCAGGCCGCACCACCTGCCCGTCCCAGTCCTCGGCGGCAAACGGCACCGCCTCATCGGCCCGCGACAGCATCAGCAACGCATCCGTCCGCACGATCCGCCCGCCCTCGTTCGCATACCGATCGCACGCCCCAGTATTCCCCGGCGCAATGAAGCACATCACAGGGCAGGCGTCGCAGCGCAGCTTTTCGGGGGTGTTTGTCATGTTACGTTCCCGTACAGCTTGGACAGTCGCAGTCGTCGCGGCTTGTAAGGTGGTAGAAGCCGTGAGTGCGATGGGAATGACGGTCGAATGACGCGGCATACGTACCTATCAGATCTCGATCATCCCGTTCAAAGCGTCGATAAATGCCATAGGCAACCAAATCGGCAAGCTGAATGAGGCGCGATGCTTTCGAGTCGGAAAATAACGGCACCTCCGCCAAATAGGACAATTGCCCCCATCGGGTGCCATTTACCCGATACTGCGCTGCAACGCCTTGCAGTTCGGCTTCATATCTCGATTGATCGAATATGACGAGGCCACGATGCTTGATCGCACCGTGTTGCCGACGCTTTTGCTCGTGATCGCGTCGTAGGAAGTGATTGAACCTGTTAACGAGTTGCTCGTATGCAATCAGTACGGGATCACCATCAGCATCCGCCTTGTCGATTACCATTCCAAAAACTTTGAGATTGCGCCTTGATGGCCCGTCAAAGACGGCAAGGCACTCTTGCAGGAATGCACGTCGTTTCTCGACGCCGATCCCACGCCATAGGCGACCGCGACCAGCGGCGATTTCATTCGCGTGAAGTTCCATATTGTCGGGCAGACCTAACGGGCTGTTCGCGACGATCTCATCAAGTTCGCGGATGACATGGTAGATTGCGTCTTCCCTGACGCAGACTCCCGCCAATACGACATGACTGTCGTTCGTACCACCGACATTCCCGGAAATGTCGCAATACAGGATATGCATTTTAGAAAAGGCAGTCAGGTGGGTTAGACCCCAACGACACGCTAAGGCGAGCCTCCTGACCGCTTTGCAAGTATACACATTTATCGTGTGATTTCAAGTTATCGAAGCTGACCGAGATCATGGCCGTCACCCCTTCACCGCCCGTATCGCCGCATGAACCCGATGGGGCAGGGCGGGCAGCTTCCCGATCTCGGCCCCTGTCGCGTGCCGGATCGCATTCAGGATCGCCGGGGCTGTCGGGATCAGCACATGCTCGCCCAAGCCCTTCGCCCCGAATGGCCCTTCCGGGTCCGGCTTCTCGATCAGGATGCTCTCGATGGGTGGAATATCCCCAATCGTCGGGATCAGATAATCGTGCAGGTTCTCCGTCCGCCCCGGCAGGTATTCCTCCATCAGCGCCAGCCCGATCCCCTGCGCGATGCCGCCCTCGATCTGCCCTTCGGCCAGCACCGGATTGATCGCGCGCCCCACATCATGCGCCGCCACGATCCGCCGCAGATGCACGGTGCCCAGCGCCTCGTCCACATCCAGCACCACCACCTGCGCGCCATAGCCATAGACGGCATAGGGCGTTCCCTGCCCATCCTCGTCCAGCGCCGTCGTCGGCGGATCGTAGGTTTCCTCGCCCCGGAACACGTAGCCGAAATCATCGACCGGCAGGTCGCCGAGCGCAATCCGCCGCACATCCGCCCCGTCCTCGACCACGACCGCCGCCCCGTCCAGCCGCAGCCGCGCCTCACCGCCCGCATTCGCATGGCGCAGCACCGCCGCCCTCAGCGCCCGCCCCGCCAATTCCGCCGCCTTCCCCGTCACATAGGTCTGCCGCGAGGCCGAGGTCTTCCCCGCATCCGGCGTCAGCGCCGTATCCGGCCCGATCAACTCGAACGCCCCCAGCGGCAGCCCGGCGGCATCGGCGCAAATCTGCGCGATCACGGTATTCGATCCCTGCCCGATATCGCTCGCCCCTTGGTGCAGCACCACCGCCCCATCCGCGCGTAGGCCCACCCGGATCGTCGATGGATTCGCCAGCGAGGTATTCCCGCACCCATACCAGCAGGATGCCACCCCCACCCCTCGCGACAACCCCGCCGGAGCCTCCTCCGCCAAGGCCGCCTCCCAATGCGGTTTCAGTGCGTCGAGGCACTCGACAATTCCGACCCCGTGGATCACCTGCCCCGTGCAGGTCGTGTCCCCGTCGCGATAGGCGTTCAGCCGCCGAAACGCCAGCCGGTCCATCCCGCAATCGTCGGCCAACCGATCACACAGCGTTTCCTGCATGATCGCCGCCTGCGGCACGCCAAAGCCGCGAAACGCCCCCGATACCGGCCCATTCGTATGCACCGCCCGCCCCAGTGCGCGATAATGCGGAACGCGATACGGTCCCGATGCATGAACCGGCACCCGGTTCGCCACCGTCGGCCCCCAGCTTGCGTAAGCGCCGGTATTGAAATCCCCCTCGAAATCCATCCCCACGATCCGCCCATCCGCATCGGCCCCGATGCTCGCGGTCATCGTTGCCGGATGCCGTTTGGTGGTCGATTGCATGGATTCGGTGCGGGTATAGACCATCCGCGCCGCCCGTCCCGTCTTCAACGCGACCAGCCCGATCAGCGGATGCAGCGACACGTCCAGCTTCGACCCGAATCCCCCGCCCGTCGCCGTCGTGATGATCCGCACCCGCTCCGGCGACAGCCCCAGCAACGCCGCCGTATCGTCCCGATCCATCACTGGCGCTTGAGTGCAGGTCTGGATCACCAGCGTCTCGCCATCCATCCACGCGGCCCCGGCCTCCGGCTCGATATAGGCGTGTTCGACATAAGACGTCGAAACCGTTCGCGTCGCCACATGCGCCGCCCCGGCCAGCGCCGTCGCCGCATCCCCCCGCCGCACGAA
>CALJIU010000227.1 GCA_937974055.1 uncultured Neomegalonema sp.
TCCACCACCACAATACGGTCGTGTCTCAATTTCAATTTTTACGTCTTTCCGCGGCTTCCGCTGCACGGCGCAACACGCGGAATCCATTCATCAAATCAACTCACTGTAAATGAAGAAGAAATGGACCCCGCGATCAAGTCCACGGCTGTCCGGCAGCATACGGATCGAAAAGACGTTGTCTTGCCGCGACTTCCGCTGCGCGGCGCGATACGCGGCATCCATCGTGGAGCAAGCCTTGAGAGATGGACCCCGCGATCAAGTCGCGGGGCGACACTGTATTGAACGCGATTGCTATGCGAAAAGACAAATAATCCGATTTTATCTCAGCACAGGGCAGAAAGTATCACCGAAGAAATTGCAACCGGACACTCGTGGATCAAGTCGCGGGGTGACACAAAATGGAGTGCAGATTTCAAACTGACCCACTACCCGGCGATTGCAAAGAAAATCAGCTTTCCGGAATCTTTGAGAAATGGATTCCCAAGTTCGCGGGAATGACATTCTCCACTGTGGCAGTTTTTTTTTCAGCAGCCTGCTAACTCGCTGCGCGCAGGCGATCTAGCCCGTCGCCGAGGTCTTCGATCAGGTCTTCCACCGCCTCCAAACCGACATGGATGCGCATGAGTTGACCGTCGGCTACGTCTTCGCGGGGCCATTTCGTCGCCGTGCGGATATTGGGCGGATCGACGGGAATCAACAGGCTTTCAAACCCGCCCCATGAAAAGCCCATGCCGTGCAGGCGCATCTTGTCCATCATCGCCGCCAATGCCGCCTCACTGCGGTATTGCGGCTTCAGGACGAAGCCGAACAGGCTGGAGGAGCCGAGAAAATCGCGCTTCCACAGGGCATGGCCCCGGTCATGCTCCATTGCAGGGTGAAGGACTTGCGCCACCTCGTCCCGTCCCATCAGCCATTCGGCCACGCGCAGGCCGCTGGCCCAGTGATGCGGCAGGCGGGCGTGGATCGTGCGGATGCCGCGCATGGCGAGGAACACATCGTCGGGCGAGGGGCAGATGCCGCTTTGCTCCTGCGCCTTCTGGAAGGCGGGGTAGGCGTCCTCGGTGCAGGAAACGCTGCCCATGACGAGGTCGGAATGGCCGGAGATGTATTTGGTGACGGCCTGACAGGAAACATCGACGCCATGCTCGAAGGGTTTGAAATACAGGGGCGAGGCCCAGGTATTGTCCATGATGACCGTCGCGCCGCCCGCATGGGCAACATCGGCGATGGCGGGGATATCCTGCACCTCGAAGGTCCATGAACCGGGGCTTTCAACCCAGACGGCCTTGGTATTGGGGCGCATATGTTCGCGAATGCCTGCACCGATGAGGGGGTCGTAATAGGTCGTCTCGACGCCCATGCGCCGCAGCATCCCGTTGCAGAAGGCGCGAACGGGACCATAGACGCTATCCGGCATCAGAAGGTGATCGCCGGTGCCGAGATAGGCAAGCAAGGGCAGGGTGCAGGCGGCAAGGCCGGAGCATTGCAGCCGGGTGCGATAACCGCCCTCCAGCGCCCCGATTGCGGTTTCCAGCGCAAAGGTCGTCTCCGTGCCGTGAACGCCATAGGTATGGGCATCGCCGGACCGGATCTTGCGCGATTCGCGCAGGCCCTCAAGGGTCGGGAACAGGATGGTCGAAGCGTGCATCACGGGCGGGTTGACGACTCCGCCGAAGTCATGCGGCGCACGGCCCGCATGGGTTGCCTTTGTCGCGTCTTTCATGGGGCCGCCTGTGTGGAGAAAGTTGATGCAAAAGCTACTCGGTTTGTTGGTGTCGCACAACCGGACACAGTGGTCGTCTATCCTTGCGGCGGCAGGGAAGTCATCAAAACGAAGCGATGCCGCGAATTAGTATTCATCGGAAACTGAAAAAGATAAAATTTCTATCGATTTACGCGGCTGCGTCGGTAATGATCAATTAGTGAATCAAAGAAGGCTCAATCAGGTCGTATTCAATAATCCGTTTGCTGACATGATTATCGAGCGTTGTATATTTATTGGCATGGGTGAGTGAAAACGATGAAATTATCTGTGATAACGATGCTGATGATTTCTGCAGGTTCATTGACAGTTGGTTCGGTTGCATCAGCCTCCGATGCTCAGGAAATGGCAGTTTACTACGACCAGCAAGGCGATCTCAAATTGCCTTATTCGCACGGTTTTTGCCTCGTCGACAAGATTCGAGCTGCGATTGGCAATGGGGTCGGTGACATCGATATCGTGATCGAAAACTGCGACCCCAATCAGAATTCCCGTGCTTATCGTCAGAGTGGCGGAGGTATCGATTTTCGCGATGCCTATCGTATTGTCTTGAGTGCGCGACAGGTCGAATGCGTCGTGGCCCATGCGGATATTATCTCGTGGGTCGAAGACGACCCGTTGATGGGCGGTACACAATACACGCTCGCGCTCGATCAATGCATCGATCTGATGCCATGATGGCCCGACAGGCATGTTTCAACGATGAATGCCGGGGTGTTCGATGAGCGAAGATGCGCCGAACAGTGTCGAGAGGATTCGGCTTTTATGTGCCGTGCTAGGTGCGGTTGCAGGTATTTACACCCTCGTTCTGCTGAAAGGTGAGTTGCAGGCGCTCGCGCGGGCGCAGTCGATAAGCGTGTCGCAGAGCATGGTAGAGGCTTTCGATTCATCTGATCATTTCAAGCAGGCTATGGATTTCGCCAAATGGCATGACCGCACGATGCAGGACAAGGATGTCCAGCATTCGGCGTTTTCGCTGGTTTCAGCATGGCAGGGCGGTAAATCGACCGATGAGTCGATACGATCTGCTGATCTGGAGGCCATCGACGCGAATGATTTTCGTATCAGCATGAGGTTCGTGGTTTCGGACCTGACCACCATGCTGCAATGCGTTTGTTCCGGGCGATGCGAGAAGGATACCATCACCTTCGCCGTGCGGAGCAAGGTCCGCTATGTGGCCGATAACACCAACAGCTACTGGTGCCATGGTGACCGGCGTTTCACGCAGGGCCGCCCGCTCGAAGTCATATACGAGGCGATCAATCGCGAAAATCTGACCCGCGATCCAAGAAACCTGAGCCGGATCGAGAGCCGGATACGGGTCAATGACAGCATTCTTTCACGCTCGAAGATCAAAAACCCTGAAAGGTGCCGCGAATATCAGGTTGGCGGCAACAATACCGAATATATGCGCTGTCTCATCAGGTGGAATGACCGTCGATACCTTGACCGAAGAAAATCCGTCAACAGAACCTACTGCAACAGGAGCTGGCAGGAATATGTCAACGCTTTCGAATTCGGGAAATGTCTTTAAGGCGTGGTTCGCCAAATCGGCATTTCCGGCACTGTTTCTTTCTCTGTTCATTGCCGGGTGCGGTGAGAAAGAAGAGATCGCGCAAAAGCCTCTCGTCAGAAGCAAGATCACCGCATCGAGCGACAAGACGGAAATCAAACGCAACCTCGAAGAGTTGCTCGTGGCAAATGCTGTTCGTGTCGAATTCGATTTCTTCAGCCGTTGGCGCGACGGGGGGAGCAAGAAGACCGTGCCGTGTTCGGGTGTGCTGGTCAGTGGTGGCAAGGTCGTGACCGCACGGCATTGCCTGTTCGACAATGGTGATGTGATCAACGGCAAGCGTGCGGACAGTGCACGCGCGTATTTTCGAGCCGATGGCTTATTGAGTAGTGAGACGAGCATCGATCTTGTCAGTAAGTTTGGCGAAGAAAAGCTTGGTCCCTATTACGAGATTGAGCAGTTCGACCTCGCGATCTTGATTTTGGAAGAGGACGATGCTCTCAACGATTATCGTTTTGCGCAGACGGCCAGTCCGGTAGACCGCGTCGCGCCCGGCGATTCGCTGTTCCATGTGTATTGGGATAAGGAAGCCGATGATTTCGGCGTCACATTGTCGTGTCGTGCGAAAGAAGGGGTTCGGTCCGAGCAGGACGGTTTACCGCCGCGACGGTCGAATTTCTCGCATACCTGTGCCGAGGGCGACGGTGTTTCAGGCTCGCCGCTGTTCAACAGTGACCTCGAACTCGTCGGCATCCACGTTGGAAAACTTAAAAGTGATGGAACGAAGGTTGCCGCGCGTGTCGGCGATGCCTGGGAACGGGCCTATTCCGAAAACTACAAGGATGCGTTTGGGAAGCTGAGTTGCGATTTCGGCGATGACGACGACTGCTTGCCGATCATCGATGATACTGTCGAGTATGCCGGTGTCGGGCTGTGCGTAAATGCCATCCGAGCGCTGAATCTAGATTTCAGCCAATATGCGGATGAGGGTGAAACCAACGAGAGCTTTGTCAGTCAGCGTATCAATTTCAGCAATTTCAACGGGTACGACGAGCTGAACTGCGAGGCGTTCGGCTCGTTTTTCGCCCGCGCCCAGACGACACGCTGCGATTATCCCATTGCCCTATCATCCAAGACGGATCTCGACGCAGAACTCGATACCATCATGCAGGAGATTGACGGGTGTTTCGATACCGCAAATGCGCAGGTGCCGATTACGCCTGCCGTCGTGCGGACCGTTCGCAAGAATCAAGTATGCACAAGGGAAGGCAACGAGGGTCGCAACGACCTTCCCCCACATCAGCAACGTCAATGCATCAATCGCGTGACGGGAAAGCAGGGTCCGGCTCAGATGATTGGTGATACGCCTGCTAGGCTGACCCTAATCGACAACCGGCGGCATCTATATGTCGCTCTGGGGCATGATGATGAAGAGGGGCGGGGATACCTCAGCTTCATCGGTATCGACAGTACGGACATGCAAAAGGTGAAGAGGCGCACTGTATTCGATGTCCGGTAGCACATCCGACCGTTAACTCCCCCTAAGCGGGAGCGCCTTCTTGCGATGCCGTTGGGGCAGTTTTTACGCATCCCGCTTCGAATAGTGTAACGAATCTGGATTCCTTGCCTTTTCGCCAGAACAATTGGGCATCTCAGCCCGATTGTGTGTTGAAAGCATTTCTTAAGGTGATAGAGAATCGCACCGTTCTCGATTGCTGGTTTCGGCTGGGGGTCGACTCGTGATGAGTTAAGAAACGCAAAAATGAAGACAACAGGGATGCAACACATGAAACTTCGTTCCGCAATGGGCGCACTGACCGCCCTTGGACTGGCACTGTCCGCGACCACCGCTTTCTCCGCCGCCCATAACGAAGGTACCCTCGGTGCCGTCGAAGCGAAGGGTTCCATTCAGTGCGGCGTCTCGCAGGGTCTTCCCGGCTTCTCGAACAAGGATGACGCGGGCAACTGGACCGGCATCGACGTCGATTACTGCCGTGCCGTCGCCGCCGCCGTCTTCGGCGACTCGAACGCCGTGAAATTCACGCCGCTGTCCGCAAAAGAGCGTTTCACCGCGCTGTCGTCGGGCGAAGTCGACATCCTGTCGCGCAACACGACCTGGACGATGACCCGCGACACGCAGCTGGGCCTGAACTTCGCTGGCGTCAACTACTATGACGGTCAGGGCATGATGGTCCCCACCAGCCTCGGCGTGACGAACGCGATGGAGCTGGACGGCGCGTCGATCTGCACCAACACCGGCACGACGACCGAGCTGAACATCACCGACTTTTTCCGCACGAACAACATGTCGTTCGAGCTGGTCGCGTTTGAAAAGGCCGACGAAGTTGTCGCCGCCTATGATTCGGGTCGTTGCGACGTCTACACGACCGATAAGTCGGGCATCGCAGCCCAGCGCCTGAAGCTGGCCGATCCGGCGGCTCACACGATCCTGCCCGAAACGATCTCGAAAGAGCCACTCGGCCCTGTCGTCCGTCAGGGTGACGATGGCTGGTTCAACGTCGCTCGCTGGACGCTGAACTGCATGATCAACGCCGAAGAAATGGGCGTGAGCTCCGCCAATGTCGGCGAGATGATGAGCAGCACGAACCCAGGTATCGCGCGTCTTCTCGGCACCGAAGGGACGTTCGGCGAGAATATCGGCCTTGCGAATAACTGGTGTGCAAACATCATCAGCATGGTCGGCAACTACGGCGAAACGTATGAAGCCAATGTCGGCGCGAACACGCCGCTCAAGCTGGCCCGTGAAGGCAGCGTGAACGCGCTGTGGACGAACGGTGGCCTGATGTACGCACCACCTCTGCGCTAAGACTATCCGGGCCGTCCCTTTATTGGGGCGGCCCTTTTCATTTGTGACTTTAGACGACCGACGGCTGCGAGGGGACGATACGCGATGGCTCACGATATCGGGCGCGAGAAGGATGAGGGTGGCGGGCTTGCCGCGCTGATCTACGACCCCAAGGCACGCGGCCTGCTTTTCCAAATCATCCTACTGCTGGCCGTCATCGGCTTTTTTGCGTGGGTGTTGGACAACACGATCACGAACCTTGCCGTTCAGAACAAGAAGTCGGGTTTCGGCTTTCTGGAAGAAAAAAGCGGGTTCCAGATCCTCACGACGCTCGGCACATTCCTGATTGAGGCCCGCCCCGGTCAGGCCACCTATCTGGATATTTTCTGGATCGGGGTCATCAATACCCTCGCGGTCGCCATTCTCGGCATCATCTTCGCGACGATACTGGGCTTTATGATCGGTATCTTCCGTCTGTCGTCGAATGTGATCCTGCGGGGTTTTGCGACGGTCTATGTTGAGGTGCTGCGCAATATCCCGCTGCTGTTGCAGATCCTGTTCTTCTACATCGTCGTGCTGCGGCTGTTGCCGGGTAAGCGCGAAGAGGGGATGCAGGTCGGTCTGTTCGGCATTGATCTCGGCACGATCCCGCTGAACATCACCGGCCTCTACATGCCGTTCCCGGTTCTGGGCGAGGGGTTCGGCACGGTGTTGATGGCCTTCCTTGGGGCCTGCGTCCTCGCATGGGTCGTGGCATGGCTGGCGAAGAAGCGGCAGGAGGCGACGGGCCAGCAATTCCCGTCTTTCTGGGTTGGCCTCGCGCTGATCATCGGCATTACGGCGGTTGCCTTCTACATGATGGGCAGCCCGCTGGTTTGGGAGCATCCTGAATTTCGCAATGAAGGGCCGATCCTGCGGCGCGGGTATCAGGCGGGCGTCGGCTCGGTCATCGTGCCGGAATTCATCGCCCTTTGGCTGTCATTGTCGCTCTACACGGCCAGCTTCATCGCCGAGATCGTGCGCGCGGGTATCCTTGCGGTGCCGGGCGGGCAGACCGAGGCGTCGAAGGCGCTGGGCATGAGCAATGGGATGAATCTGCGGCTTGTGGTCATTCCACAGGCGCTGCGCGTCATCATCCCGCCGCTGACCTCGCAGTATCTGAACCTGACCAAGAACTCATCGCTGGCGGTGGCCATCGCCTACCCGGATATCGTATCGATCTTCGCGGGTACGGCACTCAATCAGATTGGTCAGGAGATCGAGATGATCTTCATGATGATGATGGTCTACCTCGTCATTTCGCTGGTCACCTCGGCCTTTATGAACTGGTTCAACGACCGTATGCGTCTGGTCGAGCGGTAGGAATTAGCGATGAGTGATACACATTCCGAAGTTTCCCGCAGCATCGCCTATCTGCGTACCGAAGATGCGCCGCTGCTGAGGCCGCCCGCGAGTGAAGTCGGCTTCGTCGGCTGGGCGCGGCAGAACATCTTCGCGTCGATGAGCGATTTCTCCGGCATTCGCGCGGCCATCGGGTCGATCCTGATGATCATCCTGACGGTGGTCGTCTTGTATTGCGGCATCATGCTGGCTTGGGGAATCCTCAAATTTGCCCTGATCGATGCCGTATGGGTCGACCCCGATGGGCTGAAGCGCGGTATCTGTACTACTATCGCGCAGGGCGGGCCGCATCCCGAAGGATGGTACGGGGCGTGTTGGCCCTATGTGGATGCGAAATGGAAGCTGTTCGTCTATTCATCCTATCCGGTCGAGGAGTTGTGGCGGCCTAACCTGTGCTTCCTGATCGGGGCGGTCGGGGTCGCGTGGCTGGTATCGGATGCGGTGCCGAATCGCTGGTTCTGGGGGCTGGTCATGCTCGGTGCAGGTGTTGCGCTGGCGTGGTGGTCGACGCAGCCACTCGCGAATGACGGCGTGGCGCTGCTGAACGATGTGAATGTGATGACGCTGAACCCGCAGGAAACGGGGTGGATTCACGAGACGACCTTCTGGCGGGTGTTCAGCGAAATCTCCATCGGGGCGTGGATTCTGATGGCAATTGGCGTGCTGTACCTGATCCTCGTCAAGCCCTTCGCCCGGCCCCTGATGGCGTTTCTGATGCTGGCGGTTTATCCGGTGCTGGCCTTCATCCTGCTGACGGGTGGTGATCTGGAGGGCGGTACGGGCTTTTGGATCACGCTGGGTATCATGGCGCTGTTCGGGCTGGCGATTTGGCTGATCTCGCGGATATTCGGCGAGGGCGGAATTGCCGCAACGCTGGTGGCGCTGTGCGTGATCGCCGCTGTGGGCGTGATGCTCAATGGCCTGTTCACGCCGCTGACGGGCATGACGCTGCCCGGATTCGAGCGGGTGGGTGACGGTATGGCGATTGGCCTGCCGATCCCGGCGGATGCCATGGGCATGGTGTATAGCGGGCTTGGCTTGCTGGCATTGCTCGGCATTCTGACGCTGGGCGGGGCGCTGGGCATTGGAATGCGGGTGCTGTTGGCCATTCCTGCGGTTCTGATGATTGCGGGCGGTTATGGTGAGGCGGGGACGTCGACATTGTCGCTGCCGGTCGGGTGGATAATCTGGCTGTTGTTGCTGGTCGGTTTGCTCGGCTTTATCCTGATGATGCTTGTCGGTTTCTCGCGCAGCGAGTGGCATTCGGCGATGTATGGTTTTGGGCGCGGTACGGGTTGGACGATCTTTCTGATCGCGCTGGTCGTCGGGTTGGTCGCTTTCCTCGGTGGTCACTGGTTTGTGGATCTTGTCGAGTTGACCGCCGCCGGGGAGCCGGAACGCTTCTTGTCACAGAACCATATTGCTTTCTTCGAGGGCGAGGCGACGAACGATCACTATATCGACCGCGAGATCTGGCCTTTGCCGCTGGTGGAAACCTCCGTTTGGGGTGGTCTGCTGGTCACGCTGGTGGTTGCGGTTGCGGGGATCGTGGCGTCTTTGCCGCTGGGTATTCTGCTGGCGCTTGGTCGCCGGTCGCAATTGCCCGCCGTGCGGATGCTCTCCATCGGGTTCATCGAATTCTGGCGCGGCGTTCCGCTGATTACCGTGCTGTTCATGTCCTCGGTGATGTTGCCGCTGTTCCTGCCCGAAGGGGTGGAATTCAACAAACTGCTGCGCGCCCTGATCGGGGTGGCGCTGTTCGCCTCGGCCTATATGGCCGAAGTGGTGCGCGGGGGCCTTCAGGCGATCTCGAAGGGGCAGTACGAGGGGGCCGACAGCCTTGGCCTCGGCTATGGCCAGAAGATGCGCCTGATCATCATGCCACAGGCTTTGACGCTGGTGATCCCCGGCATCGTGAACACCTTCATCGGGCTGTTCAAGGATACCACGCTGGTGCTGATCATCGGGCTATTCGACCTGCTCGGTGCGGTTCAGCAGGCTAATACGGATGCGAGCTGGGCCTCGCCGGTGCAGCAGACGACGGGGTATTTCCTCGCCGCCGCAATCTTCTTCATCTTCTGCTTCGGCATGTCTCGCTATTCGATGTTCATGGAAAACAAGCTCCGACGCGGGCACGCCAGATAAGGAAATCCGACGATGACAATGACAGATACTGCTGCCGTTGACCGGAGCCGGATGCAGGTGAGCGACGATGTCGCCATCGAAATCCGCAATATGAACAAGTGGTACGGCACCTTTCACGTGCTGCGCGACATCAATCTGACCGTGAATCACGGCGAGCGGATCGTGGTTTGCGGCCCGTCCGGGTCGGGTAAATCGACGCTGATCCGCTGTATCAACCGGCTGGAGGAACACCAGCAGGGCGATATCATCGTCAATGGCGTCGAGCTGACCGGCGATCTGAAGAAGATCGACGAGATCCGGCGTGAAGTGGGCATGTGCTTTCAGCACTTCAACCTGTTCCCGCATCTGACGATCCTTGAGAACTGCACCCTCGCGCCGATCTGGGTGCGCAAAATGCCAAAGAAGCAGGCTGAGGAAATTGCGATGCATTTCCTCGAACGGGTCAAGATCCCGGAGCAGGCGCTGAAGTATCCCGGCCAGCTATCGGGTGGTCAGCAGCAGCGCGTGGCGATTGCCCGCTCGCTGTGCATGAACCCGAAGATCATGCTGTTCGATGAGCCGACCTCAGCGCTGGACCCGGAGATGATCAAGGAAGTCCTCGACACGATGGTCGGCCTCGCCGAAGAGGGCATGACGATGATCTGCGTGACCCACGAAATGGGCTTTGCCCGGCTGGTCGCGAACCGCGTGATCTTCATGGACGAGGGGCAGATCGTGGAGCAGAACGAGCCGGAAGAGTTCTTCACCAATCCGCAGAACGAGCGGACGCAATTGTTCCTGAGCCAGATTTTGGGGCATTGATGGGTCTAAAATGTGAGTCGGTACTTTGAGTAAGATTGACGTAGATGTTGCAGATCTAGTCTTTTTGACTGCGCACTTGAAGAATCAAGTCGAAAAACTGCGTTTGCAAAATGAAGTAATTATAACTTCGATAGAGAAAATAGACCCGTCTTATAAGGAGATTTTAACGGGGCTTTCTGACTCTTTAAATGACAACACTGAGAGTATCGATAGTTTAACTGATGGACTGATAAGTAGGTTGAAAGATAAGATAGATCAAGAAAATGGCTGACGTTGTTGTTGAAATAGAAAAATTCAAAGCTGATGAAGATCGAATAGCAGACTTAGAACGTCGCTTGTCAACCTTGTCTGGCGGTGGTGGTCCACCATATGACGGTAGTATGGAAAAGCGTATAGCAAAACTTGAAGCTACGATTCCGACCCTTGCCACGAAGGAGTCGGTAGTGGAGTTGTCAGGCAAGATCGATGTTCTTGCAGAACGGCTTTCCGGTGATATCCGCGCTATGGATGAGCGGTTGTCCGGTCGCATCGACACGCTGAACGAACGTACTTCCCACATGCCAACAAAGATCGGTGTCATTGGAATCGTGGCGACCTTGTTGGCACTTTTCGGTGCTCTAATTGTTTTTCAGGATCGCATTCAAACGTTCTTCGGCATCACGCAGTAGCTACCCAACCGGCTCCTCCCCATGCGTTTGCGGCCTTGGCCTGACGGGCTGGCCTTCGCGCCATGAGACGAAGCCGCCCGCGAGGGCGATGAGGATCATGCCGGTTAAGGTCGCGGTGCCGGGGGCGGTGCCCCAGACGAGGTAATCGGCCACGGGGACCATCATTAGATAGCTGTATTCCAGCGGCGCGATGCGGCTGGCCTCGGCGTGTTGGTAGACATGGGTGAGGGTAATCGCGCCGACCATGTGCGTCACGGCGGTCGCGGCGATCATCACCCAGACAAGCGGCTCGGCCCGGACCCACGGCATCAGCAGAAAGCGATATCCCTCGACCGTCGCTGCATCCGGGCGGGCGATGTCGACGGCGAGCAGGCCCGCCAGCGCGACCTGCGCGAAGATCACGTTTTGCACCAGCGACAGGGCCACCGCGCTATCCTCGACGCAGCGGGCACGGGTGATGACGATGGCCAGCGCATAGGAGATTGCAGCGGCGACGGGTAGCAGGAGCATCGGCTCAAGCCGGTCGCCCCACGGCTCGACGATCACCAAGACGCCCGCAAACCCAAGGATCAGCGCCACCACCCGGCGCGGCCCGACCCGCTCGCCATTGATCAATGCGCCGAAAAGGGTGATCCAAAGCGGGCCGGTGAAGAAGGCCGCCGCCGCCTGCGACAGCGAGACGAAGGGCATCGCGAGGTAGAAGCACAGGAACGCGCCGGACATGAGGAACGAGCGCAGCGCGGCCCATCCGGGATTGACCAGCCGCATCCCGCTCATGGGACGAAACAATCCCATCGTCGCCGTGACCAGCCCCAGCACCAGCACCGCGCGCACGAGGTAGAGCTGCCAGATCGACACTGAATCGCTGATGACCTTTACCATCGTGTCCTGCGCCGCAAAGAAAGCCATCGCCATGACGGTCAGCAGCAGGGCGCGGCGCGGGGGGAGGGCGGTTTGCTCGGTCATGGCGGCATCTGCGCATGTCGCTGGCGGGGTTTCGCGCCCGTTCGCGACATCTTGCGATCAATCGGATCCCGAACGCGCGATCACGATGCCCGCCCCGGCGATCAGGGCCATGCCCGCCAGCGTCGAGAGGGACGGTGATACGCCCCAGAAGACGATATCGATGATCGTCGCCATCGGCAGATACATGTATTCCAGCGGTGCGACCGTGCCCGCCTCGCCGGTTTGATAGGCGCGGATCAGGGCAACCGATCCGGCGAGGTGGATGATGCCGGTGGCGAGGAGTATCCACCACAATGCGCCCTCTGGCACGGTCCAGCCGGTCAGCAGGAAGGGCATCTTCGCCGCCGTGTCAGGGGATAGCGCGAGGAGGTCAATCGCCATGATCGCGAGGATGGAAACCTGGATATAGACCAGCGATTGCACGGTATAGAGGCCGAGCGAGCCGTCGCCGGTCAGCTTGAGCCGGGTCATGGCCATTGCAAGGGCGTAGCAGACGGCCCCGGCAAGGGCGTAGATCAGCGCGAAGGCCGGTTCGTCCGACCAAGGCTGAACGATCAGAAGCACGCCGATAAACCCCGCCGCCAGCGCCCCAAGCCGTGCCACGCTCGCCCGCTCGCCGCCCAAGACGATGCCGAGTAGGGTGATGTAGAGCGGCATGGTGAAGAAAGCCGCCGCCGATTGCGAGAAGCTGGCGAGGGTCATGGAGAGGTAGAACAGCAGGAATGCGGCGTACATCAGCAACCCGCGCAGGATTGCCCAGCCGGGGCGGCGGATCGTTAGGGATGATCCAACGCCCTTCGCCCATGCATAAAGGCCGACCAGACCGATGACGAAGATCGAGCGGATCAGGTGGAACTGCCAGATCGAGACGGATTCGCCCAACAGCTTGGCCATCGCGTCCTGCATGGCCAGCAGCAGAAGCGCGATGAGCATCAGCGAGACGAGCGTGCCGATGGGGGCGTCGGTGCGGGGGGCGGTCACCTAGCGGTTCATCCCGTGATATTCGACGTTCGGCATCATATCGGTGCCGTGGGCAACGCGGTTGGTGTAGTTGAAGAAGCCGGCCACGTCGCAGATATCGAAGATATCGGCATCCGAAAAACCCACATCGCGCAGCAGCGCCCGGTCGCCCTCCGCAATGGCATCGGGTTGCGTCGTCAGCTTGGCGGCGAAGTCGAGCATGGCGCGTTGACGAGGGGGGAGGGCGGCCACGCGGTGATTGAAGGCGATCATCTCGCCGAGTTCGGGATCGTCCGACAGGGCGCGCACCGCCTGCCCGTGGGCCACGAGGCAATAGTAGCAGCGGTTGGCCGAGGAGACGGTGACGGCGATCATCTCACGCTCCAGCTTGGTCAGGCCGGACTCGCCCAACATCAGCTCGTTGTACATCTTCGAGAACGTGCGCAGCTTTTCCGGGCGCATCGCGTAGGCGCGCAGGACGTTCGGGACCATGCCCAGCTTTTCCATGCATTTCGCAAAATACGCTTTCAGATCGTCGTCCAACGCGGTTTCGTCGATGGGAGCGAGGCGCGTGATGTGGTCGGGCTGTGGCATCGGGAAGGCTCCTGCGGGTCCGGGACGGGGATCATCGCAGATGCGGGTACGCCTGTCATTCCCGCGACGCCATGATTTTTTGCGGAACAAGACGCGGGCGAGGGCATTGACCCTGCATAACGAGGTGGCAGCCGCCACGATCAACCAATAGGAGTAGAAATCATGGGCGAGATGACCAGCAAACTCAAAGGTGCCGCTAACGAAACCGTCGGCAAGGTCAAAGAAGCAATCGGTGACGCAACCGATAACGAACGTCTGGAAGGCGAAGGTATCGGCCAGCAGCTTCGCGGCAAGGCCCAGAAGGTGAAGGGCGATGTCGAGGGCGCATTGGGCGACGACGTCTGAGTCGATCAGTATCGACACGAATAAAGCCGCCACGCATGATGCGTTGGCGGCTTTATTCGTTTTCTGCGCGTCGCCTTATCGCGGGCTGCGCTTCGCGAGGATGCGTTGCAGGGTGCGGCGGTGCATGTTGAGGCGGCGGGCCGTCTCGGAGACGTTGCGGTCGCATAGTTCAAACACACGCTGGATATGCTCCCAACGCACGCGGTCGGCGGACATCGGGTTTTCCGGGGGTGGCGGTTTTTCGCTTTCCGGTGCGCGCAGGGCGTTTTCGATATCGTCGGCATCGGCAGGCTTGGCGAGGTAATCGACGGCCCCCGCGCGCACGGCGGCGACGGCGGTGGCGATGGCCCCGTATCCGGTGAGGACGATGACCCGCGCATCCTCGCGCGTGGCGCGGATCGCCTCGACCACGTCGAGGCCGTTGCCATCCTCAAGCCGCAGGTCGATCACGGCATAGGCGGGGGGCGTGCGGCGGACGTGATTGATGCCCTCCTCGACGCTTTCGAGTGCCGTCGTCTGGAACCCGCGATTCTCCATTGCGCGTGCAAGCCGTGTGCGGAAAGGCGCGTCGTCGTCGACGATCAGCAGGCTTGCATCGTTACCCAGCGGTGGTAGATCATTGGTTGGCATTTCCCTGCCCTCTGGCCATTCGGTTAAGGGCGAAGTAAAGGCGCAGCCCCGCTTGTCCAGTTGTTTTCCGATATGAGGGGAAAAAGTGGGGTTTCCTTGGCCCTTGGCACCCTCGCCGCGCCGTTATTCGTTGTGCTGTGGAGTACCGGCTTTATCGGTGCGAAATATGGGCTGCCCTATGCCGAACCCCTGACATTCCTGTCGATCCGCTTTGCCTTGGCGAGTGCGGCGCTGGGTATTTGGGCGACGGTGGCGGACAGCCCGTGGCCGCGCATGGGGCAAGTCGGGCATTTGGCGATTGTGGGCGTGTTGCTGCACGGGGGATATCTGGGCGGGGTGTTCGTCGCGATATCGCTGGGCACCGAGGCGGCGGTATCGGCGCTGGTGGTTAGTATGCAGCCTATTCTGACGGCGTTTCTGGCGCGCTGGGTGCTGGGCGAGACGATGACGGGGCGGCAATGGCTGGGGCTGGTGCTGGGGGTTGCCGGGGTTGCGCTGGTGGTGAGCGAGAAGCTGTCGGATGGGTTAGGCGACCTGACGGGGATTGGATTATGCGTCTTTGCCCTTGTCTCGATTTCGGTGGCGACGCTGTATCAAAAGCGGTTTTGCGCCGATGCGCCGATGCGGTCGGGTAGTGCGATCCAGTTTGCCGCTGCGCTGGCGGTATTGACGCCCCTCGCGCTGCTGCTGGAGACGAATCGGGTCGATTGGACGGGGGAGTTCGCCTTTGCGCTGGGCTGGCTGGTGGTGGTGCTGTCGTTGGGGGCGGTTGGCCTGTTGATGGTGTTGATCCGGCAGGATTCGGCAGGGCGGGTGGCGAGCCTGTTCTTCCTGATGCCGCCCTGCACGGCGATCATGAGTTGGGCGTTGTTCGGAGAAACTTTCGGGCTGGCCGCCATTGCAGGGATCGTTATTGCCGTTTCCGGCGTTGCCCTCGTAATGCGCGGGGGTCCCGTGCGTGAAACGGAGAGCTAGCGTGGCGAAGAAGATCGGTTTGACGGCGATGCTGGCGGCGACGACCGCCATCGTTTTCGGGTGTAGCACCAACCGCAGCTTGCCGGAACTGGCGCAGGACGCACGCCCGCAGGTGAGCGCGGCGGCCCCGGTGGTGGTTTTCCTGCCCGGCACCCTCGCCGCGACGTTGAAGAATGGCGAGACGGGCGAGCAGGTCTGGGGCCGCTACGACGCGCTATCGGTCGATCCGCGCACGCCGCAGGGGTTGCGGCAATTGTCGCTGCCGATATCGCCCGTGCCATCCGATGTTTCCGCCGAGAAGGACGCGATCCTGCCCGATGATGCATTGCGGCGGGCGGGGCGTACTTTCTTGGGCTTTCGGGTAAGCGTGCCGATCTACGAGGATGCGCTGGCCGCGTTTCGCGAGGCGGGATTGCCGGAAACGGCACCGCTGGCCATTCCGGCGCAGGGACCGTCCTTGACGGCATTTCCCTATGATTGGCGGCGGTCAATCGTGGATGGGGCGCGGGCGCTGGGCGCGGCATTGGAGGCGCGGGGCGATGGGGCGGAGAAGGTGGTGCTCGTCGGGCATTCGATGGGCGGGGCCGTCGCGCTGCATTACCTGATGTATGGCTCGCAGCCGTTGGATGCGGCGGGGGAGCCGCCTGCTATTACCTGGGCCGGGGCGAAGCATGTGAAGCGGGCCGTGCTGGTCGCGCCGCCCCTGCGCGGTGCGGTGGTGGCGATCCGTAATTCTGTCAACGGAAATCATCTGGCGGGGCCACTGGTGCCGACATTCCCGACGACGATGCTGGCGACGCATCCATCGAGTTTCGAGTTGATGCCGCGCGCGGATATGCAGCCTTTGCGTGATGAGAATGGCGCGGTGGTTGCCGGTGGCGCGTTGGATGCGGCGCTGTGGCAGCGGGCGGGCTGGGGCTTGGCCAACCCGTTGGAGGGCAAGCAACGTGGCTGGCTGGCCGGGGCAGGGGATGACCCAGATGCGCGGGGGCTGGCGCGACAGGCGGCGCTGATCGAGCGGGGGCGCGCGTTTCATGCGGCGACGGATCGGCCCGTCGATCCACCCGAAGGGCTGGACCTGCTGCTGATCGCGGGTGCGGGTGAGGACACGCCGAAGACTGTGCAAATGGTCGATGACCACGAGGTGAAGGTGGTGGCGCAGGGGAATGGCGACGGGACGGTGCTGTACGAAAGTGCGGTGGCGGGGTTCGAGGA
>CALJIU010000228.1 GCA_937974055.1 uncultured Neomegalonema sp.
TTGCCGGACACGCCCTTGATAACTTCCTGAAACGTATCGTTCAGGTCGAGAACACCGAGGCCCGTGACCTCGATACCCGACGTGTCGTTCAGCCGGAAATCGAAGTTGATTTCAAGCGTGCCGCTCGTGATCCGGGTCGCGCCCGTGTGCTCCAGGTCGCCATCATCCATGACCACGGTCGCGTTGATGGCATTGATCAGCACATCCCCCGCGCCAATGGTGTCGAAATCCATTACGAAGTCGGTCAGGAAGGGGGTCAGTTCCAGCGTGCCGCCGGCATTGATCGTGATCGTGTCGAAATTGTTGTTGCCGCCGATGCTCGCCCCGTTCCCGCCGATGGCCAGCGTCCCCGCATTGATCGCGGCGATCTCGGCGGTGTTGCCGGTGCCGGTCAGCAGCAGCCGCCCGTCGCCGATCTTGGTGATATCGCCCGCGCCGGTGATATCGCCGCTGATCTCCAGCGTAGTGTCGGCATTGGCGATGCTGAAGGTCGCATTGCTGCTCATCGTCACATTGGTGGCAATCTCGGTTTCGACGTTTACGCCGACAGCCGGGGCCGAATTGTCGAAGATAAACGCGCTACCGCCCGAAACCTGAAGATTGATCGTGCCGTTGGTGGGCCGATACCAAGTGTCGTCATCGCTCTCGAAATTCAGAAAGCCGACCGTGTAGGTCGCGCCTTGCAGGTCGATATCGCGAAAGCCTGTGCCGCCGCCTGGTGCGGCATTGCTCGTGAAGAAATTCGCGAAGGCCCCGACCCCGTTCGGCACCGAGCCGAAATCCCAGTTGATCGCATCCGCCCAGTTGCCGCCGCCCGCAGCATTCCAGTCACCGAGACCCATCTCTGAACTCCCAATACTTTTTAAGCCAACTCTGTGGATTATTTAGAATGCCAAAGGGCGAAATTTGAAACAAATTCCGCCCTTTGGTTGTGTCTATCAGACGATCAGGAAGTCAGCCGCGTCGATGGCCGCGCCATTGCTGAGAGTCGCGATATGCACCTGCGCCGCCGAACCCGACCCATCAGAGTCATAGTACAGGTTCGTGCCGTCATAGATAATGAAGTCGTTATTATCCAAGGCAGCCGTGCCATTGCGGAAGCTATACCCCGCGAGTGCGCCGGTCGACAGGGACGAGAAGCCCGCATCGTTCAGCACGATCGTGTCGACATTGATCTGCATGTCCAGAATGGTATCGACACCCTCGTTCGAGGCGTTGAAGCGGAAGCTGTCCGCCCCGCTGGAACCGGCGAGCAGGTCATTGCCGAGACCACCGACCAACACGTCGTTGCCACCCCCACCGCGCAGTTCGTCATCACCGTTACGACCCGTGAGATAGTCGTCGCCATTGCGGGCGATGATCGTGTTGTCACCAGTATCACCGCGCAGATCATCGCCGCCATTCGAGCCGAACAGATTCTCGACGGAGAGATAGGTATCCCCCGCCGCGACGCCGGTGTTGACGGCGGCGTTCTGGAGGTCAGCCCTCAACCCGGCAGAGTCGATGTAATTTGCCGAGTCGATGCCAGCGCCCCCATTGAGCACATCGCCGCCAGAACCGCCGCGCATGTTGTCGTTGCCGTTACCCCCGACCAGCGTGTCATCTCCGGCTCGACCGAGCAGGAAGTCGTTTCCGTTTCGGCCTTCGATCCGGTTCGCATCGTTGTTGCCACGCATGTCGTCATTGCCGCCGGAACCGATCACGTTCTCGATGCTGATATAGCCATCACCCGCCGCGATGCCGGTGTTCAGACCGTTCGATGCGAGGTCGATAACCATGCCCGTGGCCGAGTCGGCATAGTTGGCAGTGTCGGTGCCCGCACCGCCGTCATGGCGGTCCGCACCCGCACCACCGAGGATGATATCGTTCCCGTTGCCGCCGCGCAGATCATCATCGCCCGCACGACCGACCAGATAATCGTCACCGTTGCGGCCTTCGAGCTGGTTGTCACTCGCATCGCCGCGCAGGTCATCGGCACTGCCAGAACCGACAACAACCTCGATTCCAGCGTAGCTGTCACCTGCCGCGATACCCGTGTTGAAACCGATATTCGTCAGATCGACCAAAAGGCCCGATGCACTGTCGGAATAGTTGGCGACATCGCGTCCGGCACCGCCCGAAAGGAAGTCGGCACCCGCACCGCCAAACAAGATATCATCGCCGTTCGCACCGATCAGCGTATCGTCGCCGTCACGGCCACGCAGCGCATCATTGCCGTTCTGGCCAGTGATCGTGTTGTTGCCTGCATCGCCGCGCAAATCGTCGTCGAAGTTCGTGCCGGTGAGATTCTCGATGGAGGAATAGGTGTCGCCGATCGCGATGCCGTTGTTGTTCACCGAGAATTGCAGGTCGGCCCGGATGCCGGATGTACCCGCCGCGCCCTCATTATAGGTGGCCGTATCGATGCCGGAGCCACCAATCAGGCTGTCCGCACCCGCACCACCGTAGATCAGATCGTTGCCGCTGCCACCGTTGACGGTGTCGTTACCAGCACCGCCACGCAAGTCGTCATCACCACCATTGCCGTTGATGACGTTCGTTTCCGAACCGCCGATGATGATCTCATAGCCATTCGACCCGTTGGCGTTCTCGAAATTGGTCAGGGTTTCGACATTCGTACCTTGGGTGATCGTGCCGACGCCGAGGCGGATGATGACCGGATCGCCACCGCTGAAGGTCACGTTCGAGAAATCGACGAGGTCGATCCCCGTGCCGCCATCGAAGGTGTCGCCACCGATACCGAGGTTATTGATTTCCAGCGTATCGTCACCCGATCCAAGATAAAAAGAATCGGTACCGCCGCCAGTGCTCTCGATGATGGTATCGTTCCCGCCATTGGCGAAGATGGTCAATGCGCCAATTTGGTCGATGATTGTGTTACCGCCGTCGTTATCACGGTAGGTTTCGATACCGCTGACGGCTGCCGTGCCGCCCGACGTTCTGCTCGATGTGATGATGCCGGTGGCGAAGTTGATTTCGTCATCGAAGAAACCATTGACTCCGGTCGCCGTTAGACCTGAATGGTCGAGGGTATCCAGCCCTGAGCCGCCAAGAACATTGTCGACAAACTCGGTGCCGGTGACGATGATGACGTCATTGCCTGTACCACCAAAAATAGAATCTTCGCTGAAACCGCCCCGGATCGTATCGTTACCGTCTTGTCCGTCGAGAATGTTCACCGTGTTGCCGCCAGTGATGAAGTCATTGCCCTGGGTGCCGACGACGTTCTCGATGCTGTTGATATCCTGCGTGCCACCGACGCCTGTATAGCTTTGCGTCAAGAGGTTGATGGTCATGCCGGTCATCACGTCGCTGGCATCGAGGGTATCGGTGCCGACGCTGCCATCCACACTGTCGATGCTATCACCGTCGGTGAGGATGATCGTGTCGTTGCCGGAACCGGCGTTGATCGTATCGACGCCACCATGGCCCTCGATCGTATCGTTGCCCGTGCCGCCCGCGAAGGTATCGGCACCGTTGGCCCCGATGAGCGAATCGTTGCCCGCCCCGCCGTCGATATTGTCGCCAACAGCCGAACCGACGTAGAAACCGCCGTCGATGGTGTCGTTGCCGTCACCGCCCGACAGGGACTGGAAACCGCCACCCCCCCGGATCATGTCATCGCCGCCTTGACCGTCGATGGTCGTGTTGGCGATATTGCCGGTCGTGAGGTTGTCATCTGCCTGCGTACCGATGAAGGTTTCGATGCCGCTGATACTCTGGGTACCGCCAATACCGCTATAAGTGTTAGTTCCTGTCAGCCCGTTCAAAGTGACCGCCGAGGAAATCGTGCCGGACATGTCGAGGGTATCGCTGCCCGCGCCGCCGTTGACGCTGTCGATGAAGTTGCCGGAGATCAGGATCAGGTCGTCGCCATTGCCCGCATTGACCGTATCGTTACCCGACCCGCCCTGAAGCGTATCGTCACCATCGCCGCCATTGATGACATCCTGACCGGAGCCGCCTTGGATGGAATCGGCGCGGCTGCTGCCGGTGATTGTCTCATTCGACCCGTCGCCGACGATGTAGAGGTAGTCGCCATCGGAATTATTCGCGAAGCTGCCAGAGAATGTGAAGTTCGCGGCGGAGAACGTGGTGTCTGCGGTCAGGTTGAAGCGCACGATATCCGTAGAGCCACCATCATTACCATCGAGGCGGAGCGATGTGCTCAATTGCGGGAAGAGACCCAGAAATCCGGTATTTCCGACCTGCTGGGTATCGAAGATCGCGGTTCGTGTCGTCCCGGCACCGCCCGAACCACTGCCCGCTAGGAACTCTACCTCTTCGATGGAGCGGATCGTCGCTCCGGTGAAATTGGCCGTGCCGGTATCGTCGATGCGGATCTTGTCGTTGCTCGCTCCGCCGTTGATCGTGTCGGTGACCGTCACGGCTGGATCGTAGGCGAATGTATCGAAACCATCACCACCCTGAAGGTTGTCGCCGTTCCCGCTACCAAAGATCAGATCGTTGCCAGCCCCACCCTGAATTGTCTCGATGCTGGTGCCACCCGTGATGGTGTCGTTGCCACGACCGCCGCTGAGCAAGGTCGAAATTCCATCGCCGGTGATGGTGTCGTTGCCGTCGCCGGTAAAGACGCGCTCGATATTTGAGTTCGTAATCGCGACGCCGTCGATGGTGCCGGTATTCGTCAGCAGGTTGATCGTCGTCGATGAGGTAACGGCGGCGGCGTTTAGCGTGTCGATGCCGGATCCACCAGCGAAGACGGTGGTATGGCCCGCGACGCCGTCATAGTCGGAGTATTCGTTGGTAAAGATGTAGTGATCGTTCGAGGTGATCGAACTGCCCTTAAACTGCAGATCGACATCGGTCGTGACCAGCGTGCCGTTGGATGAGCCATCGTCGTTGCGGATCTGCACCGTCCACGAACCGGCGCTTTCCTCGCCCCGGAAGGCGTTGGTCATGAAGTCCCAATCGGTGTCGAGCGCCTGCGTATCGCCGGTATCGTTCAGCATCTGAACGCGCGTGCCGGTGGGGGAGACGATGAAAATCTCCATATCAGCAAGGTCGTCGATATCGAAATTGAGGTTAAGCGTGACGAACTCGATTTCCATGTTCGTCGTTTCGGTTGCCGTATGGCTGACGAAGCTGGTGGAATAGCTCGTCGTAACGAACGAACCATCCATGTCCTGATTGGCAACGATATCGTTCGCGGAGGTCTGGGCGGTTTCGATGCTGGTCCAGACTTCGGCGAGGCGCACTGCGGCGAGGGCATCGACGAGGCCGAAGCCGTAATCGTTCGAGAAGTGCAGACCACCGCCGTTCCAGTCATTTGCATCGTTCCAGAACCACGAATCCCCGCTGACGGTGGCTTGCTCGAAACCGCCACCGGAGGGCGCGCCCGTATTGGCGTTGGAGCCGACATTCGAGCCGACATGGCGAGCCGAATAGGCAAGGATGTTCTGCACATCGCGCCAGCCGAGATCGTCATTCGCTTCGAGCATCAGCGCGATAACGCCCGCAACCTGAGGGGCGGCGGCGGAGGTGCCACCAAAGCTGGTCGTAAAGTCAGTGCCGTTGTAGCCGGGTGCACCGCTGCGGTCGGTTGTGACGATGCCGGGATTATTTGACGTGTTGTCCGCAAAGGCGGAGACGAGGACGTTCGCGCCGGGGGTCGAGAAATCCGTTACCCAGCCATCCGCGCGAACTGCCGCGACGTTGATCGAGTATTCGGTGCTGTCATAACGCTCTGCCGTGCCTTCTTCGCGGGAGGTGCTGTTTGCCGCCCCACGGCTGTTGCCGGAGGATTTGACGAAAATGGTGCCAAGGCCACCGCGCCCGTCGGCGTGAATCTCGGCGAGGGCGGAGAGAGCGCCATCGTAACCGGCACCATCCGCGAAGACGTTGGACCCGCGTCCACCGCTCATGTTGATGATGTCGGAACCGTTGCCGTCACCGTTGGTGTTGCCGACACCATCGCCCAAACCAGCGGCATCGCGGAACTGTTCACCCGCGACAGAGGCACCAATGCTAAAGCCGCGATAGCCGACAAGATCGACATCCCACGCGACGCCGACGCCGCCATAGGAATTGCCCTGCTCGGCCCCGATAATGCCCATGACCGCCGTACCGTGATTGCCACCGGGAAGCGGGGAAAAATCGTTGCCCGTATAGTCGTAATCGATGCCGGTCAGGTAATTGCCGTCGAGATCATCGTGGAAATAATCGAAGCCGTCATCCATCACGTTTACCTGAACGCCTGCTCCGGTGTAATCATCCCACACATTGATGACGTTGAGATCGAATTGCCCGGCAGTCAGGTTGCGCAGATGGAATTGACTTGAAAAAAGCGGGTCCGTTGGGATCGTGGCCATGGTTCTTCACCTTTACTCGGATTTATCTGGCGTCCGGTCTTTGCCGAAACGCTCGCTCTACTGTTTCAGTCCTCTCACAGGCTCTCTTCGTGGCGAACCACGGGGCGCAAAGCCCCGAAACACGTGCGCACACACGGCGTACCGTACTCACGGATAGGGTGATGATTGCAGGGTTGGGGGCATCCGCTACAGTGATCTCCACCCCTCGCAATCGAAGGATAGGGGACGAGATGTAGCCAGCTGGTTCACAGCAATACGCCAAGGGAAAACACCCTTTCCACACTTCCGGCGCTGAATCCCAATGGACCCAATGCCTTAACACTCTACACGCGATCAAACCGATTCAATCAACCAACACACAAATCGGCTCGAAAATTCATTACTTAAAGATGAATGTAGCATAGGGAACGAGTGCTGGCACGTCGAAAATCTTGGTTCTTTGAAGAAACCTGACGATACGGTGTAAAATTTCGCCCCCGCACCATCGTAATCTGGAGCGGTTTCGGACGCCGCACACGAAAACGGGCGACCCGTTGAGGGGCCGCCCGTTTTATCGGTGTCGTGCTGTTTGGATCAAGCGCTGCGGGTGATTGCCGGGCGCTGGGTATTGCGGGCGCGGTCACGGTCGCGGCGCGAGGACATGGGCTGGTAGGCCGCCGCCGCATGCCCCTTGCAGTAGGGCTTGCCGGTGATGACGGGGTGGCCGCAGAAGTAGAATTCGCCCCGGCTGGGGTCGCCGATGGGCCATTTGCAGGTGCGCTCGGTCAGCTCCATCAGGCTCAGTTTGAGGGCATCGCGGTCGATTTCGGAAATATTGACCTGATTTTCCGACGGGATCGTCACCATCGCGCCGGGAGCTTCGACCTCGGCGGGCAGGTCGGTTGTTTCTTCCTCGACTTCCGGCTCGGCTTTGGTCGCCTCGGCCACGGGGGGCGCTTCGGCAACGGCGGGTTCGGGTTCTGCCTTGGGCGCTGGAGGCGACTCGACTGGCGCAGCGGCGGCGGGGGCCGCAGGTTCGGCGGGCTTGGCCTCAGCAGCTTCGGGCTTGCCTTGATTGCGGCTGGACAGGCCCAAACGGTGGACCTTGCCGATCACGGCGTTGCGGGTGACGCCGCCCAGTTCCTTCGCGATTTGGCTCGCGCTATTGCCTTCGCCCCACATCTTCTTGAGGGTTTCGACACGATCATCGGTCCAGGCCATCGGGAATCTCGCAATCCATGCCGTTACCAGAGCGCAAAACCGTTCTGGACGCGGGCATCGTTAGGGTCAGGTTGATAGGTAGTATAAGGCTTTCGCACCTGCGGAACAAGAAGAGTTGATTCGCATCTTCCGTAAACCTCTCATCCGGGACCATTGTCGTGACCGATACCTCCTCCGCATTGCAAACCCAAGGTCAACGCCGCTTCGGGCGGTTCAACCGTGTGGGCTTTCAGACATTGCTGGGCAAGGAGGTGCGGCGGTTCTTTAAAGTGTATCAGCAGACATTGCTGGCCCCTGCCGGAACCGCCTTGCTGTTCATGGCCGTATTTACGCTGGCCTTGGGCGAGCGGCGGGGCGAGGTGTTCGGGGTTCCCTTCGCGCATTTCCTCGCGCCGGGTATCCTGATGATGGCGGTGTTGCAGAATGCCTTTGCAAATGCCTCCTCGTCGCTGGTGGTGGCCAAGGTGCAGGGGAATATCATCGATGTGCTGATGCCGCCGCTCTCCGCCGGGGAGTTGACGACCGCCTATGCGCTGGGCGGGGTGGCGCGGGGGTTGATGGTCGCGGCGGTGGCGGCGGTGGTGATCTTTCCGTTTGCGTGGAGCGGGATTGCGCATCCGGTTTGGGCGCTGGGGTTTGCAGTGGTCGGGGCGCTGATCTTTTCGCTGTGCGGGGCGATTACGGGGATTTGGGCGGAAAAATTCGACCATACGGCGCTGGTGACGAATTTCGTCATCACGCCGCTCGCCTTTCTATCGGGCACGTTCTATTCGATCGATATCCTGCCGGAGCCTTGGCGCACGATCTCGGCGTTCAATCCGGTGCATTTTCTGATCGACGGGTTCCGGTACGGGGTGCTGGGGACGGGGGATACCGACCCGCGTCTCGGCATGGCGGTGTCACTGGTGATCGCGGCGGGGCTGTGGTGGCTGTGCCACTGGATGTTCAGGACGGGGTATCGGCTGAAGAGCTGAGGGCGGCACATTTAGAGACAAAGCTCTAAATGTTTGTTTGGTTGCGTTTTCGAACCGCAAAGCCGGCTTCCCACCCCTTTTTCCAGTGTCATGCCCGCGCAGGCGGGCATCCATTTATCGGCAGATGCCGAAGGCTCATATTATCGAAAACCCTTTGTAAAACAGCAGCTTTTACGGCGATAGCAAAGAAAATCAGCTTTCCGGAATCTTTGAGACATGGATTCCCAAGTTCGCGGGAATGGCATTATCCACTGTGGCAGATTTGGTTTTCAGCAGCCTGCTAAAGATCCGACAGGCTCTCCGCCCCCGCCGCAACGGTCAGCCAGTTCCACATATACGCACCGTAAGAGCGGAAGCAGAACACTTCATAGGCGTCATCGGCGGTCTTGGCGATGCCGACGGCGACGGTGGCGATGCGGGTGCGGCGGACCTCGCCCACCGCCATCGCGAGCACATCGACCGGCGCGCCCTTCATCAACACGCGATGGGCCTTGTCGCCCGACACCGAAAAGATCGCGCGGGCATCGGAGACGTTGACGGCGAGGACATGGGCGTCCCCGGCCTTGTCCATGAAGGCCGCGACCAGATCATCGGCTTTCGCGTAGTCGCAAAAGACCATCAACTCGTCGATGGACATCCACAGCACGCGGATATCGCCGTCACCACTGGTGCGGCGGGTATCGGGGACCGCGCAGCCGGTGGCAGCGTCGAGGGCGGCGGCAAAGCCCGCATCGGCCAGATCACCGCGCAGGATGACCATGCCGCGCAGGGCCGACGCGCTAACTTCGGCACCGAGATCGGCGGGGGCGGCCACATCGAGGCCGGGGCGCGCGAGGGTGAGATCAGACATTCTGGCGTGCCCCTTCCTTGTCGTAGAATACCGGCGAGGCGATGACGGCCTTCGCGTTGGTTTTGCGGTCGATACCGATGGTGACGGTCTGGCCCATCTTCGACGCGCCCCCCTCGATCAGCGCCATCGCGATGGACCGGCCCAGCGTGGGCGACATGTAGGTCGATGTCACATGGCCGATGGTGCGCGTGCCGTCCGCCGACAGGGCATGTGCGCCATCGGGCAGCACGAGTTTCGGATCTTCGGTCATCAGGCCGACGAGTTGCTTGCGGCCCTCGCGGACCAGATCCTTGCGGCCCAACGCGCGCTTGCCGATGAAGTCTTCCTTCTTCTTCGACACCGCCCATGACATGCCCACGTCATGCGGCGTGACCGTGCCATCCGTCTCGTCACCGACGACGATGAAGCCCTTTTCGGCGCGCAACACGTGCAGCGCCTCGGTGCCATAGGGGCCAACATCGAGGTCTGCGCCCTCGCGCATCAACGCTTCCCAGAACGACAGGCCGTAAGAGGTCGGGGTCGCCACCTCGAAGGACAATTCGCCAGAGAAAGAGATGCGGAAGACGCGCACGGGGCATCCGGCCAGCGTGCCCTCGGCAAAGCCCATGAAGGGCAGTGCATCGGCGGACAGGTCGATATCGCCGTCGAGTTTCTCCAGCAATTTCCGCGCATTGGGTCCGGCAACGGCGATCTGGGTGTATTGCTCGGTGATATTGGCGGTGTAGACCTCGATATCGAACCATTCGGTTTGCAGCCATTCCTCCATCCACGCATGAACGCGGTCGGCCCCGCCCGATGTCGTATGGCAAAGGAAGGTCGCGTCGTCCAATCGGGCAACGACGCCGTCATCCATCAGGAAGCCGTTATCGTTGAGCATCAGGCCGTAGCGGCATTTGCCCGGCTTCAGCGTCGACATCATGTTGGTGTACATCAGGTCGAGGAACTTACCGGCATCCGGCCCGCGCACGATGATCTTGCCCAGCGTGGAGGCGTCGAGCAGACCAACGCTGTTGCGCACCCGCTTGATCTCGCGGGTGATGGAGGCTTCGCGCCCCTCGCGGCCCTGCTGATAGCGGTAAGGGCGACGCCAATCGCCCACCGGCTCGAACTCCGCGCCCTGTTCGGCGTGCCATTCGTGCAGGGCGGTCTGGCGGACGGGCTTGAACAACTCGCCCCGCTCGGCCCCCGCGATCACGCCCATCGAAATGGGGGTGTAGGGGGGACGGAAGGTGGTGGTGCCGACCTCCGGCATCGCCTTGCCCAGCGTATCGGCGAGGATGGCATGGCCGTTGATGTTGGACAGCTTTCCCTGATCGGTGGCCATGCCTAGCGTGGTGTAGCGTTTCGCGTGCTCGACCGATTCGAAGCCTTCGCGCGCAGCGAGGCGGATATCGGCCACGGTCACATCATTCTGGTAATCGAGGAAATGCTTGCCGCCCAGCGATGCCTTGCCCTCGGAGGGGGTGGACCAGACGGGGACGGCGGGCTGTTCGGCGGCGACTTCGACGGCAGGGGTATCGCCACCAACGGTGGCGAGCACGGCGTCGGTAGTCAGCGCGCCGCTGGCCCCGCCGACCATCTCGACAAAGGCGTCGCCATTGCCGTCGCGTGGGGGGTGATCGACGTCCGGCACATACATCGCGGTATCGGCATCCCAGCGGACCTTGCCGCCGGAATGGCTGTAGAGATGCACGACCGGCGACCAGCCGCCCGCCATCGCCACGCAATCGCAAACGATGGTCTTACCCAAGGGCGCATCGTCGCCCTTGTCGAGCGGAACGGTCTTGATCGATGCAACGCCGCCCCGGCCCCCTTCGACCTTGCCGATGCCGGTGGAGGGCATGACGCGAATGCCCGCCTCACGCGCCCGCTCGACCAGCAGGCCCGCCGGATCGGCGCGGGAATCGAGGATCGCAGGCACCGTCATCCCGGCTTCGTGCAGCGCGAGGGCCGTGCGATAGCCGTCGTCGTTGGTGGTATACAGCACCGTCTTCTTGCCCGGCGACACTCCCCACAACCGCACATAGTCGCGCACGGCACTCGCCAGCATCACCCCCGGCACGTCATTGCCGTAGAAGGGAATGGGCCGTTCGATCATGCCGGTCGCACCGATGATGCGCTTGGTGCGCACGCGCCATAGGCGGTGGCGGGGACCGGCTGGCGCGCCCGAATGGTCGTGACGACGCTCGTACAGCATCGTGTAGCCGTGGTCGTAGGAGGCCGAGGCGCAGGTGCGCAGGCGGATGGTGACGTTATCCATCGCCTCCAGCGCGGCGACCTGTTCGGCGATCCAGTCACGGGCGGGCTTGCCATCGATCTGCGCATCGTCATCGACCAGCAGACGACCGCCCAGACGCTCGGTCTGTTCGACCAACAGCACTTTCTCGCCCGCCTCTCCGGCCCGGCGTGCGGCCAGCAGACCGGCGGCACCACCACCCGCGACCAGCGTGTCGCAGAAGGCGTAGAGATGTTCGTAGGTATCGGGATCGGCCTCGGTCGGCGCGCGGCCCAGACCTGCAATACGGCGGATCACCGGCTCGAACACGTATTTCCACGCATGGCGGGGATGGATGAAGGTCTTATAGTAGAAGCCCGCCGGATACAGCTTCGACGCGGCGGCGTTCAGCACGCCCACATCGCTGGCCAGCGACGGAAATCGGTTCTGCGACGTGGCGGTCAGACCCCGGTACAGCTCGATCTGGGTCATGCGGATGTTTGGTTCGTGGCGGTCCCCCGCGCCAAGATTGACCAGCGCGTTCGGCTCCTCCGGCCCGCTGGTGACGATGCCGCGCGGGCGGTGGTATTTGTACGAGCGGTTGACCAGCTTGACGCCGTTCGCGAGCAATGCCGAGGCGAGGGTATCGCCCTGTAGCCCATGGTAATCCTTGCCATCAAAGGTGAACACCATCGTGGCGACGCGGTCGATCAGCAGACCGCCTTCCTTGAGCCGGGTCATCCTTCGGTCCTTTCCGCGATACGGTCGAGAATGTCCTGCGGCGGAGCCGTCTCGCGCGCGCCGTATGTGCCGAAGATTTCGAGCGTGTGGGTGTGGCGGGCCATGTGAAACCACTTGCCGCAGCCAAAAGAATGGCGCCACCGCTCGAAATGCACGCCGCGTGGATTCTTGCGGTCGAACAAATAGGTCGCGAAGTCATCGTCCGAACTGTCGGTATCGGCACGCACGATATGCGCCTCGCCGCCGGGGGCGAACTCGGTTTCCTCGGCTTCGACGCCACAGGAGGGGCATGTAATCAGCAGCATGGGGCAATATCCCGATTGGCGGCACGTCCAGGCCGCAAGGTCGCAAGCGTCATCGCTTATCGCGCAATCATGCGCCTGTGCAAATCCGTCAGACTGTCGCCCCTTCGCGACCTTTTCAGTCGATCCATGCGCGCCTATGTAAAGAAGCGGGGGAGAACACGATGCCAAAGACTATGCGCACGATCACCTGTTGCTATTGCGATGCCGCCACGCTGGTCGATCTGGCGCGGATCGGGAAAGGCGTGCTGACCTGCGATGCCTGTGGCGCGCGGCTGGCCTCGGCGCGGATGGAAGCGGTGATGAACAAGCCGATGCCGGTCAAGCGCAGCGCGCCGAAGAAGACCTGCTCGAACAGCACGCTCGACCCGCGCTGGAAGACGGGCATGGCCGGATCGTTCGGTCCACCGCGCAAGGTATCCAAAAAGAAAGCACCGAAGCGGAAGGGCTGGCTAGACCGGCTGGAAGATATCTGGGACGAGATTGAGGATACGATTGAGGATATCATCGATTAACGCGACTTGCGATTACCCTGAATCACCAAGCGCCATGTTTCGCGCAACTCTTGGATAAACAGGGACATCGGCCACCGCGCCCATGCGAGAATGAACCCGTATGGAAATCTCTACCTCTATATCGAGAGAAAAGTGGCGCGGTTGACGGGACTCGAACCCGCGACCCCCGGCGTGACAGGCCGGTACTCTAACCAACTGAGCTACAACCGCGCATCTGCGAGCCTCTCCGGCCCGCGTTGGAGTTATCTATTGGCAGGCGCGGGTCAGGTCAAGCGCCGTATTCGGCCAAGATCGAAAAAATCGGTTCTCGCCCATAAACGCAAAGTGGGGTACGGATTATTAACGGTTTAGAGTGAGGGGAGAGACGGATGGGACGGGCACTTGCAGCGGGGCTAACGCTCTTGATCTTGGGTGGATGCGCGGCAACGCAATACGAACCGGAAACGGTCGACACCGCCCGCGACCGTCTGCCCCCGATCACCCCTGCGATGGCGACGACTCAGGAATTCGTGGATGGGTACAAGGCGGTCGAGGCGGGCAATTTTGCCGCCGCCGAACCATTGCTCGCCCGGTCGTTGGAACTGGAACCGAACGATCCCTACGCCCTGCTGGCGATGGGGGCGGTGATGGAGCGGACGGGGCGCATCTATGAAGCGACGACCTATTACAACAGTGCGATCCGCTACGGCACGGTATCGCCGCTGGGCGAGATCAAGAGCATCGACGGCAGCCCGTTGCCGGAGGCCGATACGGTGAGCGATGTGGCGCGGGTCAATCTGACCCGGATCGATGGAAGCTAGCGCAAAACCCGCTTAGGCTTCCCGAAGCCGACCGCCCGCCATGACGACTTTGCGATCCATGCGGCTGGCCAGATCCATATCATGCGTCGCGATCAGGGCCGATAAGCCCTGCGTCCGGGCAAGATCGACCAATTCGTTGAACACGACATCCGAGGTATCGGGGTCGAGATTACCCGTCGGTTCGTCCGCGAGCAGGATATTCGGCTCGTTCACGACCGCCCGCGCGATGGCAACGCGCTGCTGCTCGCCCCCCGATAGTTCGGAAGGGCGGTGCTTGATACGCTCGGCAAGGCCGAGGCGGTCGAGGGCGGCATGGGCGCGTTTGCGGGCGATATCGTCTTTCACCGCGCCGATGCGCAGGGGCATCATCACGTTCTCGATGGCCGTAAATTCAGGCAGCAGATGATGGAACTGATAGACGAAGCCGACCGCCGTGCGGCGCAGCATGGTGCGTTGATCCGAATCGAGCGCGCCACAGGCCTTGCCGGAGATCAACACCTCGCCCCGGTCGGGTTTGTCGAGCAATCCGGCGATGTGCAGGAGGGTCGACTTGCCGGAACCCGATGGGCCGACCAGCGCGACGACCTCTCCCGGATTGAGGGTCAGATCAACGCCGCGCAGGACGGTCAGGTAGCCATCGCCTTCCTTGTAGCGACGCCCCACATCGCGCAGCTCAAAGGCCGGGCCGGTCAAACGATCACTCATAACGCAGGGCCTCGACAGGATCGAGATTGGCCGCTTTCCATGCCGGGTAGAGCGTGGCGACGAAGGACAGGCCCAGCGCCATGAACAGGATTTTCACCACATCCGTCCAGACCAGCTCCGCCGGAAGCCCCGACAGGCCATAGACATCCGCCGGGAAGACCGGGCCGGTTACGCTTTCCACTGCGCCCTGAATCGCCCCGATATTCAGGCAGAACAACACGCCGAGAATGCAGCCAAAGACCGATCCGATCACGCCGATGCTGGACCCACAGATGAAAAAGATGCGCAGGATCGACCCGCGCGCCATGCCCATCGTGCGCATGATTGCCACGTCGCGCGCCTTGTCCTTCACCAGCATCACGAGGCCGGAGATGATGTTGAGAGCGGCCACCAGAATGATCAGCGTCAGGATCAGGAACATGACGTTCCGCTCCACATCGAGCGCGCCGATCAGCGTGCCTTTAGAATCCTTCCACGTATAGACGCCGATACTGGTATTCGCCGCCTGTCGGATGGGTTGAACGTAGTCATCGACCTTGTTCGGATCGCCGACCGTCACCTCCAGCGAATCCACCCTGCCCTTCTTGTTGAAGTAAAGCTGCGATTCGCGCAGGGGCATGTAGACAAAGGCGCTGTCGTACTGGCTGAGGCCCAGCTTGAAGATGTAGGTGACGGGATAGCTTTTGGAACGGGGGGTCACACCAAAGGGGGTGAGGTCGCCGTCGGGCGAGATCAGCGTGATGGAATCGCCAAGGCGGATACCAAGGCGGCGGGCGACGCCGTCACCGATGGCGATGCCCTTGTCGCCCTCGAACTTGTCGAGATTACCGACGCTGGCTTCGGGGTTGGTCACGACCTTGAGCTTGGCGAAATCCTCGCGGCGCATTCCGCGCACGAGCACGCCGCTATGGCCCGATGCAGAGCTGGCGAGCACCTGCCCCTCGATGGTCGGGGACACGGCGATGATACCGTCGACCGAACGGATGGCGACGGCGAGGGTGTCGTAGTTCTCGAATTTCTCGGTCTGCGAAACGACGTTGACATGGGGGTCGACGCCGAGGATTTGCTCCACCAGCGTTTCGCGAAAGCCCGTCATCACGGCCATCACGATGATCAGGGTCGCAACGCCCAAGCCGATACCGACGAGGGAGAAACCGGCGATCACCGAGATGAAGCCCTCCTTGCGGCGGGCGCGCAGGTAGCGGGAGGCGATGTCCCACTCGAAACCGGCGAACGGCTTGGTCTTGGCGAGGCGCACGGGCTTTGGGGCGAAGGTCGGGGCGGCGGCGCTATCCCTGTGTTGCTTCTGCTCCGGTTCGGATGCGGCGTCCTTACGAGGTGGTTCGGCGGGCAAGGCGGGGGCGGCGCGCTGGCGAACACGCTCGGCGGCGCGGCGGGCACGGTTTACGCGATCATCGGGTTCATTGTCGAAGGCCGCCGATAGTTCGGGCGCAGCGGGTATGGCTGCCGCCGTACGGCGAGGGCGGCGCTTTGGTTCGGGCGAGATACGCGCGGGACGGGATGCATCGGGGGCGGCGGCCTCCGTCTCCATATTGCGCATCATGGCGCGCACGAGGGATGGGCGTTCGCTGCTTCCGGCTTCAGCCGGGGCAGGCTTGGTCGCCACCTTCGGCGCGGTGGCGGGCGTCGTCGCGTCCCGGTCCTTCGCCTCGCGTGCCTCCGCCGCCCGCGCCGCTATACCTCGCAGGGCGGAAACGCGCTGCGTGGTGGCCGCGCCCGTCTTGCGCCGTCCATTGCCGTCGTCTTCTAGCGCCAAATCCGGGCCATCCTCGTCATCATCTTCATGCGCGCCCAAACCTGTCGGCAAGGCGGTTCATCGCGTCATCGGGGGCAAGCTCTTCTTTCTCACCCGTGCGGCGGCTGGCCAGTTCGACCACGCCGTTCTTCAGGCCACGCGGCCCGACCACCAGTTTCCACGGTACACCAATCAGGTCGCAGGTGGCGAATTTACTACCCGCGCGCTCGTCGCGGTCGTCGTAGAGTACGTCGAAGCCGCGTGCGGTCAGCTTGGAATACAGGTCTTCGCAGGCGGCATCGGCCTCGGCATCGCCCTGCTTGAGATTGATGACCGCCACCTCGAAAGGGGCGACGGCTTCGGGCCAGATGATGCCGTTATCGTCGTGACTCGCCTCGATGATCGCCCCGGCAAGGCGCGAGACGCCGATGCCGTAGGAGCCGCTTTCGAGCGCGACCGTCTCGCCATCGGGGTTCATGACCTTGGCATTCAACGGCTCGGAGTATTTCGAGCCGAAATAGAAGATATGCCCCACCTCGATACCCCGTGCGGTGACACGGCGGTCTTCGGGCACCTCCGCATGGAAGGTCGTTTCGTCATGGGTTTCGTCGGTGCGGGCGTAGCCGTTGGTCCATTGATCCACGATTCCCTGCAACGCCGCCGCATCGTCCCAATCGATCTCGCGGTCACCGAAGCTCAGATCGGCAATCGTGCGGTCGAGGAACACGGCAGATTCGCCCGTCTCGGCAAGGATGAGGAATTCGTGCGTCATGTCTCCGCCGATGGGTCCGCTGTCAGCCTTCATTGGTATGGCTTTCAACCCCATACGCTCAAAAGTTCGTAAATAACTTACAAACATGCGGTTGTAGCTAGCGGTCGCCCCGGCTTTGTCGATGTCGAAGGAATAGGCGTCCTTCATCAAAAACTCGCGCCCGCGCATCACGCCAAAGCGGGGGCGGACCTCGTCGCGGAACTTCCATTGGATGTGGTAGAGCGTCTTGGGCAAGTCGCGGTAGCTGCGGATACCCGCCGCCGCGATTTCGGTGATCTGCTCCTCGTTCGTCGGGCCGTAGAGCATCTCGCGGTCGTGGCGGTCATTGATGCGCAGCATTTCGGGGCCGTAATCATCGTAGCGCCCGGATTGCCGCCACAGGTCCGCCGACTGGATCGTGGGCATCAGCACGGGGATCGCGCCCGCCGCCTGCTGTTCGTCGTGGACGATCGCCTCGATCTTGCGCAGCACCTTGCAGCCGAGCGGCAGCCAGGAATAGATGCCCGCCGATGCCTGCCGGATCATGCCCGCACGCAGCATGAGACGGTGCGAGACGATCTGCGCCTCGGACGGCGTTTCCTTGATGATGGGCAGGAAGTAACGGGATAGACGCATCTTTTGGGGACCAATCTGAGTCTTGTTTTGCGAATAATGAGCGCAGCGCTCTGGAAAGCCGGGTGTGTTCTAATGGGTTTCACACGTAAGCGGAATCAGAATCCATCGTTATGCCGTTATTTCCAGAGTAGCCCGCTTCTTGGACACCATTCTTCATTTTCCGTATTTCATCCATTAAGTTGGGAAATGCGGGTTTTCGGACAAATTTACGCAGGCAAATCCGCTGTATTCTCCATTTTTTAGAGTGGACAATGATACGGTCACGCGCTATGCGAAGTTGCATAAGGGGCCTTAAGAGCCTGGGTCTGGGGAGACCGCATAATGAAAAGGCGCGTTCCATGAGGAACGCGCCTTTTCTGTGTGTGCACAGTGAACAGGTGAACCGGAAGCGTCGGGTCGTAAAAAGGGGGCGACGATCTTACGGTGGTCCGCCGGATCCGGTTCGTGGATATCATTGCAAGCGGCGGGCCAGTTTCGTACATGGCACGAATTGACCCCAGTTTTTTACGTATCCGATTAAATTCGACGCATCATCCCGTCGAGCGACGTGTGCAGGGGCAGACCTGCCTCGCGCAGAAATTTCAGCACGGCCATTTCGTTCACGCTCAAGGCCCCATCGCGCTGGATACGCTCGACCAGCCATGCAGCCTCGGCCTCATCGACCTGCGCGGCGACGCGGCGAGCGCCCTCTTCACTGCGCATCCGTTTGCGGTAGACATCCTCCATCGGCGTATCGCTGCCGAAGATATTGATCGCCTGCGCCGCGTGCCGAATATCGCCAAGGCTTTGCCCCATGCGGGTCATAAAACCCATCACGCCGTCGCTGGGCTGGTTCAGCCAGCGGTCGACCTGCTTCATCCGCTCACGCGAAGGCGGTTCGTAGCCGCTATGCACCAGCAGGTAGTTCGAGATCGCGTTGACGAACAGGGCCGACCATGCGGAGGAATTATCGGCGCTTGCCGTGGCATCGTTCAGGTCGAATAGCAGTTCGGCTTCCTCGCGCCCGATGGCCTCGGACCGGCCCGCCGCCTTGGCGTAGAGAACCCGGCGCAGCAGGGCCACTTCCGGGTCGTCCAGCACGCCGGGAACGAGGGTGGCATTGCCCAGAACGCGGTGATCGCCGTTCAGCACGGCATCCTTCACCGATTCCAGCGCCAGTATTTCGAGGCTGACCGGCGCGTCACTGGCTTTTTCGAGCAACTGGATCAGCGTCTCCAGTTCCGTCTCGCCCTTGATCGTCCCGTCCTGCATGACCCGGCTGACAAACCATGCCGCGTCATCTTCGGAGATATAGCCGCGCGGGTCGGCCTGTTCGACCAGATGCGCGACCATCGTCTCGGCAAAGAAATCACGCCATTCACCACAAACCCGTTCCAGCGTGTCGTTGATCTCGAACAGGACTTCGGCTTCCCGGCGACAAATGCGCCCGTCCGGCCAGACCTTGCGGCGCAGGTCGAGCACCTGTTCCGGGCTGACGGTGCGGGTGTCGAGGATAATCTCGACGGCGTTCGGTACATGGGGGTCTTGCAAGGCCATGAGCGGGCATCCTGTAATTGGTTGCCCGCATCCTTCAACATTTACCCTTTACGCAAGGTTACGCCGCTTCGGAAGTTTCTTGCCGGTTCCACATATCGGCATAAACACCGCCCTTGGCCAACAATGTCGAGTGGTTGCCCCGCTCGGTCACGCGGCCATGGTCAAGGACGATGATCTCGTCGGCGTCGATCACGGTGGAAAGGCGATGCGCAATGGTGAAGACGGTGCGGTTTTGGCTTAGGGCGCGCAGGCTGGACTGGATATCCATCTCGGTCGAGGTGTCGAGGGCGGATGTCGCCTCGTCAAGAATCAGGATGGGCGGGTTTTTCAGGATCGTGCGGGCGATGGCGACACGCTGCTTTTCGCCGCCCGACAGCTTCAGCCCACGCTCGCCGACTTGAGTGTCGTAACCATCGGGCAGGCTCATGATGAAATCGTGGATCGAGGCCGCGCGCGCCGCTTCCTCGATTTCCGCCTCGCTCGCATCGGCACGGCCATAGCCGATATTGTAGCGGATCGTGTCGTTGAACAGCACGGTATCCTGCGGGACGACACCGATATGGGCGCGTAGGCTTTCTTGCGTCACGTCGCGAATATCCTGACCGTCGATTAGGATGCTGCCCGAAACGGGGTCATAGAAGCGGAACAGCAGCCGCGCGACGGTGGACTTTCCCGCGCCGCTATGACCGACAAGCGCGATGGTCGTGCCGCCCGCCGCGTCGATATCCAAGCCGTGCAGGATCGGGCGGTCGGGACCGTAGGCGAAGGCGACATTCTCGAAGACGACGCGGCCCGTATCGACGCGCAGGGGCTTTGCGTCCGTCGCGTCGGTGACTTCGGGTGGCGTTTCGAGCAGCGTGAACATCTCACCCATATCGATCAGCGATTGCCGAATTTCGCGGTAGACGGTGCCGAGGAAGTTGAGCGGCATCGCGATCTGCATCATCAGGGCGTTGACCATGACGAAATCACCAACCGTCAGCGTTCCGGCCACGACCCCCTGCCCCGCCATGATCATCACCGCCGCCAGACCGCTGGTCAGGATCAACGTCTGGCCGAAATTGAGCATCGCCAGCGTCGTCTGCGTCTTCACCGCCGCGTTTTCATACAGGACCATCGCGCTGTCATAGCGTTCGGTCTCGCGGCGTTCGGCGGAGAAATATTTGACGGTTTCGTAGTTCAACAGGGCGTCGATGGCCTTCTGATTGGCGTCCTGATCCTGCTCGTTCATCACCTTTCTGATCTTCACGCGCCATTCGGTGACGGCGAAGGTGAAGGCGATGTAGCCGAGGATCGCCACGAGGATCGCCAGCGCGAACCAGCCACCAAAATGCCAATAGAAGATTGCGAGGACGAGCAACAATTCCAGCATCAGCGGAACGATGGAGAAGAGGACGAAGCGGAGCAGGAACTCGACGCCCTTCACCCCGCGCTCGATGATCCGACTCATCGCCCCGGTCTTGCGCTCCAGATGAAAACGCAGGGACAGGCGATGGATATGGCTAAAGGTGCGGATGGCGAGGCGGCGCAGGGCGCGCTGACCCACCCGGCTGAACACGGCGTCCCGCAACTGAGCGAACAGCACGGTCGAGATGCGGGCGGTGCAGTAGACCAGCACCAAGGCGACCGGCGTGACGAGGAAAGCGGTGCGCCAGGTCGCCTCGACCCCGCCCTCTTCGGACAGGGAATCGACGGCGTATTTGAAGAAGAACGGCGTGATGACCGTCGCGACCTTGGCGAGGATGAGAAAGCCCATCGCAATGACGACGCGCACGCGCGCATCCGTCTCGCCCTTTGGCCAGAGATAGGGCACGACATCCTTGATGACGCGCCATTCGGCTTTGCCGCCGGTATGCTGGCGACCCCTTATACCGCGCATGGGGGGAGGGCTTGGTTGTTCATGTAACAGGAGGTTTAGCGCGTAACGGGCGGAAGGCCAATGCGAAGTCACTTTCAGCGTTGTTCGTATGGTGTTAACCATAATGGGACACAGGCGATGGAGGAAAGACCATGCGATTGACGGTATCGGCACTGGCACTGACATTCATGGCGCAAGGTATTCTGGCGTCGGGCGCATTCGCGCAGGAGAGCGGGGCGTTCGTAACCAGCGAAACGGGAACCGAAATCGCGCTGTCACGGGTGCAACTGTACCGCGCCGTTGGGGACCGGATGGTCACCGGCAACGACGTGATCGGCAACAATCTCCGAAATTGGCAGCAGATCGGCATCGGCCTGCCCCGCGAAGCGATCCGGGTGGGCCTGTCGAATGGCGGGGATGAGGGCGCGTTGTTGGATGCCGTTCGGCAGGGATGCGTCGAGGCGGGGGGCAGCTATCGCGGCTGTGCCAAGGTCAGGCTGCGGCAGGATCGGCTGGAGCGTGGTGGTTTTGGGGTGGCCCGATTCGATGCGGCATTGATGGCCGCGCTGCCCGACTTTGCCGTGCCTGCGCCCATGCCTGAACCGGCACCGGAGCCGAAGCCGATAATCGCGGCACCCCAAGCGCCCGCAAAGATCCCAACGAGCGACAATCTGAAGAATCGGACGGCAATGGTGCCCGCGATGGTGCGCCCTGTCACCGTTGAAGCGGTGATGGAGGCCGCACCCGCGCAGGTCTATGCCACGCGCCTGTTCCTTGGGCGTGACAGCTTTCCGCCCGAAGCCTTTGCCGCCTATGGCATCCTCGCCTTCAACACCCGCGCGACCAGCGAGGATGAGGCGCTGTATATCGCCATCTGCGAGGCGTTCTTCGGCACGCTGGAAAATTCCGCCGATGCCCCCGCCGCCAAAAGCGCGCAGATGGTGACCGTCTGGCCCGTGGATGACCGGCGAAATCCTGACTTGATCGACGACCTGAATACCGCCAGCGCCGGTGGCGATAGCTGCGCGAAAGCGGTGGAATTCTACGACCTGCAAATCGCGCGCGAGGCAATCGGCCATGCCAGAACCGCCGGGGTTGCGCTATCGGGGCGCGGGCCGTTTTTGCTGGCATGGTCGCCCGCCGGTAAGAAGGGGCAGCCGGATGCGGTGGTGCTGGCCGCAGACCTGAGCGACGTGCAGAATGCGGTCGATGCCAAGGATGTGCTGCGCATCTGGCGCGAGGATATCGAGGGGGATCAGGCGTTGTGGCAGGATGGGTTCTCGGTCGAGAAAACCCGCGTAAAGCTGCGCCAGATCGTCAATCGGTATGGGGACGGGTTGCTCAAATTCTTTGGGGGGTGAGGTGATGGCGAAGCTGGGTATTCATGCCGCTGTCGGTGTGCTGATGGGCATTGCCGCGATCGTGTGGATCAAGCCGGATAATGCGGGCGGGTCGGCCTTGCTGATCGTGTTTTTCACAGCCCTCGCCGTGATCGTCGGGGCGATCCTTACGGCGATCCGGGGGCGGCGGTGACGGCGATTATCCCTTGAGACTGGCGAGCACCTCATCGGTGTGTTCGCCGAGGCGCGGGCAAGGGCGGTCGGCCACCATCGGCTGACCATCGAACAGGATCGGCATCCGCACGCCGGGCATGGTGCCTTGGGCGATCTGCATTCCGCGCGCCCTGATCTGAGGATCGTCGAAGACGTCGTCTATTCGGTTGATCGGCCCCGCCGGAACGCCCGCCGCCTCGCACGCGGCAAGGATTTCATCGCGAGTCCAGCGCATCAGCACCGTTTGCAGCATCGGCACCAGCGCCTCGCGATTGGCGACACGGGCGGGGTTGGTGGCGTAGGCGGGGTCGTCGGGCAGGTCGGGCAAGCCCAGCACGATGCAGGCCTTGCGGAACTGGCCGTCATTGCCGACGGCGAGGATGAAATGGCCGTCGGCCACGGCGAACACCTGATACGGCACGATGGACGGGTGGGCGTTGCCGATGCTGACGGGGGCGGTGCCGGAGGTGAGGTAGGCGAGGGCTTGGTTCGAGAGGATCGAAACGCAGGAATCGAGCAGGGCCATGTCGATATGCCTGCCCTGCCCCGTCTGTTCACGCTCGGCCAATGCGGCCTGAATGGCGATGACGGCGTTGAGGCCCGTGACCAGATCGGCGACGGCAACGCCCAGTTTCTGCGGCTCGCCCCCCTTCTCGCCCGTGATCGACATCAGCCCGCTCATCGCCTGAATGATGAAGTCATAACCAGCACGGGGGGCGTAGGGGCCGGTCTGGCCGAAGCCGGTGATCGAGCAATAGATCAGGCGCGGATGGGCGGCGCGCAGGGTGGCGTGATCCAGCCCGTATTTGGCCAGCCCGCCCAGCTTGAAATTCTCGATCATCACATCGGAGCGCACGGCAAGCGCCCGCGCATGGCCCTGCCCCTCGGCGGTTTTGAGGTCGAGGACGACGGATTTCTTGCCCCGGTTCGCCGCGTGGAAATAGGAGGCGGAGCCGGTTTCCTCGACGAAGGGCGGCCCCCAACTGCGGGTATCGTCGCCGCCGGGGCTTTCGATCTTGATGACTTCGGCCCCCAGATCGGCGAGGGCCTGCCCGACCCACGGCCCCGCAAGAATGCGCGCCAACTCCAGCACCTTTAGCCCCGCCAGCGGTTTGGGCATCGCATCCATCGTCATCCTCCCGGTTCGCGATAGAGGGTATCGCGGGCGGGTCGAAAGACAACGAAAAACCCCGCCGCAAGGGATGCGGCGGGGCGATAATCAGATGATGAAGAAGTCGTTATGGTCTATCGCCGCGTTGTTTAGGAGCGTGGCGAAGCGGACCGGGCCAGCACCGCCCGCGCCATCGGCATCGTAGAACAGCGCACCGCTTGCGACATCGTAGATGATGTAGTCATCCGCGTCTCCCGCCGTGCCGGTCAGACGGAAGTTATCCGCCGATAGCGCGCCGGTCGATAGCGAGGTGAAACCGCTGTCGTTGAGCTGGATGGTGTCGCGGTTGATCTGGAAATCCCGGATCGTATCCACGCCCTCGGTCACACTGTCAAAGCGGAAACGGTCATCGCCCGCATTGCCGGTCAGCGTGTCCGCGCCGTTACCCCCGCGCAGCAGGTCATCGCCATTACCGCCGAACAGCTCGTCATCGCCGTCGCGGCCCGTCAGGAAATCGTTGCCATCCCGACCGATCAGGCGGTTGGCACCGCTATCACCACGTAGATCGTCGCCACCATTCGAGCCGAACAGGTTCTCGACGGAAATATAAGTATCCCCCGCCGCAACGCCGTTATTGACCGCCGCGTTCTGGAGGTCGGCTCTCAACCCTGCGGAATCGATGTAGTTGGCTGAGTCGATCCCGCTGCCACCATTGAGCACATCGCCGCCGGAACCACCGCGCATATTATCATCGCCGTTGCCGCCAACGAGCGTATCATCCCCCGCGCGACCGAACAGGAAGTCGTTCCCGTCACGGCCTTCGATCCGGTTCGCATCATTGTTGCCGCGCAGGTCGTCATTACCGCCGGAACCGATCAGGTTCTCGATACTAATATAGCCATCGCCCGCCGCAATGCCGGTGTTGAGGCCGTTCGATGCCAGATCAATGACCATGCCGGTGGCCGTGTCCGCGTAGTTGGCTGTGTCGATGCCTGCGCCACCGTCATGGCGGTCTGCGCCCGCGCCACCGAGGATGATATCATCCCCATTACCGCCGCGCAGGTCGTCATTGCCGTCGCGACCGACCAGATAATCGTTGCCATTGCGGCCTTCGAGCTGGTTATCGCCCGCATCGCCGCGCAGGTCGTCGCTACCGCCAGAGCCGATGATAACCTCGATGCTCGAATAGCTATCCCCCGCCGCGATGCCGGTATTAAAGCCGATATTCGCCAGATCGACCAGAACGCCTGCGGCACCATCGGCATAGCTGGCGATATCGCGACCGTCACCGCCATCCAAGCTGTCGCCGCCCTGCCCCCCGACGAGCACGTCATTGCCCGCTCCACCGATGAGGGCGTCGTCGCCATTTCGGCCTGTCAGGAAATCGTTGCCGTCATTACCGCTGAGTTGGTTGGCGTTGTTATCGCCGCGCAGGTCGTCGGCAAAGGCAGAACCGTCGAGGTTTTCGATGGCGGTATACGTATCGCCCAGCGCATCGCCGGTATTCACGCCCGAATTCACAAGGTCAGCTTTGACGCTAGCTGCGGCATTGCCATAGCCCGCCGTGTCG